>NZ_ALWB01000037.1 GCF_000332215.1 Pseudanabaena biceps PCC 7429 | reverse complement strand
TTTCCCTCATTTTGCTATGGCTATTGCTGGCTAACTCAATGCCTATTTTCTCCCTTTTGTCAATGCGTAACTTCTATCTAATTTACAGCCCCATCTGAACAATCCCATCAGACAACTCGATCAGACAGCTCGATCAGACAACTCGATCAGACAATCTGATTTTGAGATCTGACAAAAAATTGTGGCATTAAGAAGCAATCTGTGGTATCACTTACCAGTATTATTTTTTTCTTGTTTGTTCTGAGACAGGTTCAAAGTATTGTGGCTTAGATTAGGATATCGACACAAAATAATTTGATTAATTTTGATTAATAAGTTTGGGTATTCTCACGAGTGCTTGGTTAATGGAGTGAATAGGGTTGGCATATGATGCAAAATACAGATAATAAAAACCAGTTTTACGTAACTCAAGACGTTGATGCCTATACAGACAACGTTGATAACTTAATGGACGATTTATTTGGAGAAGTAGAGTCTACTCTCCACGTTGATTACGCAAAGCAGCGATCGCTTAAGCAAAAAAGTTCGCCAACAAGATCCTCAAAAACACATACCAACTCCGCCCCCTATTCCTCCGCTCGTTCATCAAGCTCCGACATAGTTGCCATTGCCAAAATGGATTCTTCCGAAAGAGAGATATCGACATCAAAAGATACCGTTAGCATCACCAAACTTAACGTTGCGGATATTTCCTTGCCACCAATTTCCAAACAGGATGTTCTCTGGATTCAGCCTTACATCATGCGCAATCCAGAGCCAAGCAGCAATCTGCCCCCGATCGCGCCACCTCCAGAAACACCAAAATCTAACCTGCTCGATCGCTTGTTGTTGGTGTTTGCCTGTAGTTCGGCATTGCTAGCAGCAGTAATGTGGACGATTAATCATGGCATTTGGCTGGGTAGACAATCGGTTATCGTCCCTCAAGTCGCCAACTCTAAGGAAAATGCCGACAACAAGAACTTTGGCGAAGAAATTAAGCGGATGCTAGCAGAAGTGACCGATAAAAATCGGGCGATCGCTAGTCCGAACAATGCCCTTGGTAGCAATCTACCACTCATGACCGCCCCCCTCATTAGCACCATGCCCTTACCAGTTGGGGCAAATAATCCCTTTGCTAATGGGATGCAGCAACCAATGTACGTACCCGTATACCAACCACCTACCGTAAATGGTGGCAATAATCTCCCATCACCTCTTGCCTTGCCCCCTGCGACGGCAGGCAATACGATTGATGTCACCAATGGCTCTCCCAACGCACGAACATCACCAACTCAAGTCTCGTCCAACGCTGTAGCATCGGCTCCTACGCCCTCCTATACGTTAATTGGGGTACTTGATTTAGGCGATCGCTCTACGGCGATGTTTGATATGAATGGTTCGGTGCAATCGATCGGACTTGGTAAGGCGATTAGCAATACGGGCTGGTATGTATCGCGAGTAAGTCAGCAAGAAATCACAATTAAACGTGGTAAGGAGAGTAAAACCATATTTGTTGGGCAAAAGTTCTAGGTGTTAAAATGAGCGCTAGTTATGGCGCGACTTAATCTATAGACTCGCTTTAACTTTAACCTTAACTTTTTAAACAACATCTGAGGATAGTATATGGGGCTAATAGAGGATATATCCCGTTTTTTAGAGACCCGCTTAGAGGAATTTATTCGTAGTAATCCTCAGATTGAGTTACAAATCCTCGAAGATAAGTTACGGCAGCAAGAAGAAGAAATTGCCAAATTAATCGTTAGTTCCAAGCAAGAAGAGAAAAATCTCCAAGATCGGATTTTAGAAATTGCCGAAGAAATTCGGGTTTGGCACGATCGCACCGTGAAGGCGCAGTCGTTTGACCGTCCCGATCTAGCTAGCGCGGCAAAAGAGAGGGAAGCGGCTTTGTTACGTCAAGGCAATCAAATCTGGGCGCAGATGGAACTTGTAAAAAAACGCGCGATCGATAGTCAATCACTCCAAGTACAGATCCAAGAAAGGCGCAAAGAAGTGCAAGCCAAGATTGCTGAAGCGGCTAAGACGGCTAAAGCAAAATCCCCAAGTAGTACGCCTCTCAATTGGGATAATCTCTATACGCCTCCCTTTCGCGATCCTAACGATAAACTCGAAGAGACCTTCCGTAAATGGGAAATGGATGAGGAGCTAGAGCGTCTCAAGCGCAATATGGGTAAATAACGTCAGTGCGGGGTAAGCTGGCAAATTTTCAAAACCCAAAAGTAAAAGCCTTGCGTAGCGAGGCTTTTACTTTTGGGATTTGAGAAAGGGTTTGCGTAGCAAACCCTTTCTCAAATCCCGTTTCAAATTATCCTGAACTCATGTTAAAAAAAATTTTTCTAGTTGCAAAATCCGCAAATCATTGTGATATAGTAGGAAAGCGTCGAAAACGCAACGGGATGTAGCGCAGCTTGGTAGCGCACCACTTTGGGGTAGTGGGGGTCTTGGGTTCAAATCCCAACATTCCGATTTATAAACGCAGAAAAAATATTGAAAGCGGCGCGATGCGCCGCTTTCAATATTTTTTTCTGCAAAGGGCTGTATGCTGGTAATCATCCTGAAAAATTCTGTATTTCTTTTGTATTTCTATCGATAAGGATTTGAAGATGTCTGAAGGTTTGCATACATTTGAAGCGATCGCAATGGGGACTGAGGCGCAGCGCGTTGAGGCTTTGCGAGAATTTTTGGGCTATCCTTTGCAGGAGTTGGATCGGACGGGTTCGGGGTTTCGGTATGTGAGGGCGGGGCAGGATGTGGCACAGGCTAGGAATACTTGCCCGATCGCTGTGGGGTTTTATGAGGAGCTAGATCGGCTTAGTGATGCTGAGATTAAGGGCTTTTTGGTTGACAAACCACAGCAGCAGAAAATCTATGGGCATTATCAGAATCAGGAACCCGAAAATACGCCTGTGATGTATTTGCTGTTGCCAGTGGCGGAGCGAGTAGGACGGGTGGCGATAGTGTTACCTGCGGAAGGGAAGTTGCGTAAGAGCCAGATTCAAATTTTTGTTTGGGATAGTGATGACCTCAAGGCGCGATTGGGGCGTTTGCAATGGGGGACAATGCAATGGGCTAACAAGATTACTGAGACAGCTTTGCTTTTTTTGCCTAATGTGGATTGGGTGTTTTATAAACCGATTGAGACGGCGAAGGAGTTGGCGATCGCGTTAGCCCTTGTGACCCGTCAAATAGAGCAAGCAATTTCTGATGTATTTGCTAAAAAGCAAGCTAATGATTATTTACAGCGATTGTTAGAAAGTTTTAAAAGGGAGTTGCTGCCAAGTTTAAAACCGTTTTCGGAGAATGAGAAGGATTACAGTTTTGCAGATATCTATGCTCAGACGATCGCCTATGGTTTGTTTACAGCGAGGGTATTTCGGCAAGTGCGCGATCGCAAAGAACAGAAAACTATTCCTACCTATTTCACTCGTAAGGATGCTTGGGACTGTTTACCTGAGACAAATCCATTTCTGAGGCAGTTGTTTAAGGATGTGTCAGAGCATAGTTTGGATGAGTTTGGGGATGAACTAAGCGATGGCATCTTAGAAATTTTTGGCATTCTCAGAGCGGCGAAAATGGATGCGATTTTGTCTGATTTTGAACAAAAGATGAATCGTGAGGATATTGTGATTCGCTTTTATGAGGACTTTTTGGCGGCGTATAAGCCGAAGATGCGCGAACGGCGTGGGGTGTACTATACGCCTGAGCCTGTGGTTTCCTACATGGTGCGATCGGTTGATATTTTAATCAAGGAGAAGTTTGATAAGCCGCTTGGGTTGGCTGATCCAGAGGTGATGATTCTCGATCCTGCCTGTGGGACGGGGACGTTTTTGTTATGGATTTTTAAGTTGATTTACGATCGCTTTGAGAATGATGGTGAGGCGCGATCGCTAATTAAGCAAAAGCTTGGTGATATTACATGGTCGGACTATGTGAAGCATATGTTGACCCGTGTGTTTGGGTTTGAGTTGTTGATGGCTCCCTATGCGATTTGTCATTTGAAGTTGGGTTTGTTTTTGGAGGAGTCGGGTTATCGTTTTGATAGTTCGCAAAGGTTGGGGGTTTATCTGACAAATACGCTTGATGATGCGAAGCGGAGATCGGAAACTCTATTTAAGGAATTTATTGCTGAGGAATCGAATGAGGCGGCTGGGGTCAAGCTAGATATTCCTGTGATGGTGGTAATTGGTAATCCTCCCTATTCTGGACATTCTGAAAATAAGAGCGAGTGGGTGGGTGCTTTGGTGAAGGATTATTATTTTGTGGATGGGTTGCCATTGGGAGAGAAGAATCCGAAATGGTTACAGGATGACTATGTGAAGTTTATTCGCTTTTCACAGTGGCGCATTGATAAGACGGGGACAGGGATTTTGGCGTTTGTGACTAATCATGGTTATTTGGATAATCCCACTTTTCGGGGAATGCGTCAGAGTTTGGCGAAGAGTTTTAATTGGATTAGGATTTTAGATTTGCATGGTAATTCTAAGAAAAAGGAGACGGCTGTGGATGGCACAAAGGATGAAAATGTGTTTGATATTCAGCAGGGCGTGGCGGTTTGTATAATGATTAAAGATCAAGGAGGTACATAGGTTATGACTTTAAAAGAACAATTAATTCAAGAAATTGAGACAATGCCCGATGAAATATTGGTGGAAATTTTAGATTTTGCAGGTTTCATTAAATATAAACGTACACAACAAAATTTAGTACCACAATTACAAACAGCGTTGCCTTATCGCCAAGCATCAGGACGCTCTATTTTGAAGTGTGCTGGCACTTGGCAAGGCGATGATTTTGAGGAATGCTTACAAATGGTTTATACCAGTCGTGGCAAGGCACAATTTGATAAACATATAAATCCTTTTGAATAATGTATCTACTAGACACAAATCACTGTAGCCGTATCCTGCTAGGAGATCCAAACATCATTCGTCGTGTTGGCATGGTCGATGAATCGCTCATAGCTACCTGTGTGATCGTTAGGGGTGAGCTTACGTTTATGGTGGAGAACTCCAAGCAGAGAGATAGCAACTTGGTACGGCTAAATGAATTCTTTGATAACATTCGTGTTTATCTGGTTGATGATGCTACTGCGACTATCTATGGACATTTGAAGGCGTTGCTATTCAATCAGTTTGCTCCTAAAGCAAAAGAAAAGCGCAGAAAAACAACAATTACTGATTTAGGCTTTGATGATAACGATATTTGGATCGCAGCTACGGCAATTCAAAATAATCTCACTGTTGTCACAGCCGATAGTGACTATATTCGTATGCGTGAAGTATGGAATTTCCCATTAGAAAGTTGGTATTCAACTGTTCCTAATCCTAATACAGAGGTGTAAAAATGTCTGATATTCAACACGCGCATTTGTATGGGATGAGAGAGTCTAAGTATGATTGGCTATCGACTCATGATGTTAATTCTACAGATTGGAATGAAATAGAACCTCAAAAGCCTTTTCATTTGTTTATTCCACAAAATGATACTCTCTTCATTGAGTATGACGAAGGTTGGAAAATAACAGATATTATGAATACTAATGGATGGGGAATTGCTACAAGAAAAGATTATCTGTTAGTAGATTTTCTAAAAGATAAATTAGTCGAAAAATTCATTGATATAAAAAATCTAACTGCTGAAGAGGCAATATCCAAGTATGAAATAAAACAATCACCACATTGGGATTTTTCAATTGCAAAGAATTTAATGAGTAGGGATACCATAAATCATGTTAAATCAGTACTCTTTAGACCCTTTGATATCAGATTTTTGTATTATGAAAAATGTATGATTGAACGCGGTGATCATCGATATGGTCTCATGTCCAATATGTTTCATGAAAATATATCCCTAATTACAGTAAGAAGATCAGAAGAATCTAATAACTGTCATCATTTTTACTGCTCAGACACAATTTCTATTCTGCATTCTACTTCAGCTAAAGAAGGAAACTTTGTTTTTCCTCTCTATATTTATCCTGACTTAGAAACTTCTCAACAATCAACTTTTATAGAACAACGCCGCCCAAACTTCTCTGATGATTTCTTAAAAGAAATAACCAACAAACTAGGCTACACCCCAATCCCAGAAGCAATCTTCTATTACATCTATGCAATCTTCCATTCCCCAACCTATCGCACCCGTTACGCCGAATTTCTAAAAATCGACTTTCCCCGCGTACCCCTCACCAGCGACGATCGCCTATTCCGCAAACTTGGCGAATATGGCGAAGAATTGGTGGCATTGCACCTGATGAAATCAGAGAAGTTACCCCCCTCAATCCCCCCTTTCAAGGGGGGAAGCCAAGATTCCAGTTCTCCCCCTTTCAAGGGGGGAAGCCAAGATTCCAGTTCTCCCCCTTTCAAGGGGGGGAGCCAAGATTCCAGTTCTCCCCCTTCACAAGGGGGAGCTAGAGGGGGTTTAGAAATATCTTTTATCGACAAAGGCGGCGAATTTATCGTTGATGCAGGACATCCCAAATATAGCGATGGCGAAGTCATCATCAACAAAAAAGGCGACAGATTTACAGGAGTACCCAAAAGCGTTTGGGAATTTTATGTTGGTGGCTATCAAGTTTGTCACAAATGGCTCAAAGACCGCAAAGGTCGGCAACTCAGTCCCGAAGACCTCACCCACTACCAAAAAATCATCGTCGCACTCTTTGAAACCATGCAGATCATGAATGCGATCGATGCTGCCATACCCAGCTTTCCCATTGAGTAAACTAAGGAGAAAAACACCATGACAGAAATCATATTTTTAGTAGAAGAAGACTACATTGATGGAGGCTATACCGCCAAAGCAATCGGAGAGCCAATTTTCACCCAAGCTGATGATCTAGAAAGCTTAAAAGAACTATTGCGAGATTCCGTGCAATGCCATTTTATCGACGAAGCAAAACGCCCAAAACTAATCCGCCTCCACATCGTTAGAGATGAAGTGATTGCAGCATGAAAATACCCAGAAACCTCTCAGGAGAACAATTAGTAACAGCACTTGCTAAATATGGTTATGTCAAAACACGTCAAACAGGTAGCCATATTCGCTTAACAACTACAATTAAAGGAGAGCATCATATTACTATTCCCAATCACTCCCCTATCAAAGTTGGTACATTAAATAACATCCTTAAAGAAGTGGCAGAATACTTACAAATCACTAGAGACGATTTAATTAGAGATATTTTTTAGGTAGGTATAAAAAAATGAATTCATTTGAAAGTAAGGCTGAGTTTATCCGTTCGCTTCGTGGCAAGTATAGCCATATTCAGACTAGTAGTGAACTCTTTGCCCAGAGAAAACAAGAAGAGATTGATTGGGAGGATAGAAACGAAAGGCTAGACAGATTCAATGAGCAACAAAAAAATTCTTGGCAACCTAACTTTTTTGAGGATGTTATTGGTGGATGGGAAGGCGAAAAACTGGTTAGAGATATTCAACCTGATGATGAAATGAGAGAAAAGTTACGCTGATATATTTGTCATGACACATCGTAACTATTCCCAGCTTTCCCATTGATTAAAATTGAATAAATACGTGAAAAGGAAAAAATATGAATTACCAAGACCGCATCACAATTGAATCAGGCAAACGTAGCGGCAAACCCTGCATTAGAGGAATGCGAATTACCGTCTATGATGTGCTGTCATATCTAGCTTCGGGCATGACATATCAAGAAGTTTTAGAAGACTTCCCATACCTAACCCAAGAAGATATTCTTGCTTGTCTGAGTTATGCAGCAAATCGCGAACGTCAAACTCTATTAATACAAGCATGAAGCTCTTATTTGACCATAACTTATCTCCTCGGTTAGTCAATCGTTTAGCAAACTTATTTCCTGAATCCACTCATGTCTATACATTAGGCATGGGGCAAGAAGACGATCTCAATATATGGAAATATGCTCTGAGTAATGACTTTACTATCGTCACCAGAGATAGTGACTATAACGAGCTTTTGGTGTTGAAAGGATTCCCGCCCAAAGTTATTTGGATTAGACGCGGTAACTGCTCAACCAACGAAATCGAGACAATGTTGCGATCGCATATTGAAGATATTCAGTTGTTAGCTATCGATCAAACCTTTGGAATACTTACGCTGTACTAAAAAAGAGTAATTATGAAACAGCTAACTAGAATCACATTTAACCCCGAAGTAATGGGCGGTAAACCCTGCATACGCGGTATGCGAGTTACAGTTGGTACTGTCGTGGGCTTGATGGCATCAGGACGCACGATTCCTGAAATCTTAAAAGCCTATCCATACCTTGAAGAAGCCGATATCTATGAAGCCCTATCCTATGCTGAGACAAAAGCTGGAGATAGAAATACTTTCGATAACCTGTTGAGTAAGCCATTTCAATACCTCAATCCTTTAGAGCCTGTAGCACTTGATGAATGGGAAGTTTTGCAGTAGTTGAGAAGAAAGCTTACAAATCACAAATCTGCTAATAAATCTGGTGCTTGCTGCCGAATGTCATTGATATAGCTATAAAATGCGTAGCGGATTAAAAGATAAAAAACAAAATATACATAATATTTTAGGGGGACTATCCTATGCTCGAAGCCATTATTCAAGACTTAATCCGCAAAGAGCGCCCCTACTATTTGCCCCAAGGTAGTCCAATAAAAGGGCTAGACAACCAATATTGGCTAGTTTTCAAACACCGTGACGCTGACAACCTTCTCAAAAACATCGCCTCATTCTTCGGGCTAGGCAGCAAAAAAGACACCCATATTGTCATTCGCATTGACTTACAAGACGCAAAGATTTATTACTATCTCCCCAAAAAACAAGGGGATGTCCCTAGTACGAGCTTGCTAAGAATTGGCAATATCAAAAGCATTGAGAAATTCCTAAAGCGCGATCGCGTTACCAAAGAACCAGCATTACTAGAAGGTAGTCTCAGAGTCATTAAAGGCAATCAACGCCGCTATAACTTACCCGATGAATTAGCAAAATACAATATTGCGATCGCCCAGATGCTAGAACGTAGCAGCATCTATCGTCGCTCTACGGCTTACTTTGATAGTGGTATTCTCAAATTCTATGAGGAGCCACTGCAATCAATTATTCAGACCGATGGCAGAATCCTCTTACTGATGGATTGGCAGGGCTTCACGAAAAAGTCTGATATTAGCGAACTCGAAAAACTGCAAGACCCTGACTATCGCGCCCAATTCGCCCAGCGTACTTTACAAGAATTTTTGCAAGGACTTGCCGATAGTACCTTTAGCCATACGGAGATTTTGGCGGAGCTTGTGCGCTTAGAGTTCCTACAAATCAAGCTGATCAAAATGGAACAGGGACGCGCCATCTATCACAAAAAGACGGGTATCTTTAGCGATTCCCTTGATAACCACATTCTCCATGAAGGCTCTGACAACTTCACCCGTGCTGCCCATTCTCGCAATGCTGAGAGCGTCACCTTTTTATATTCTTGGGATGACCTAGACGGTGAGGCGATCGCCCAAAGTATCCAACAATTCGATCAAGAATGGCATCGTCAAGATCTAGCCTTTGACATCAGCTTAGAATTTTTGCAACAAGTCCGAGCCGAACGCGATCGTCGCGCCCAATTTCAAAAGCCCAATATTAAAACCATTAGCCCCGATCAGTTTCCCTCTGGGGAAACTACCAAAGTCGAGATTACAGGCGATAACCTCGATCAAGTTACCCAAGTTACAGTCATTGACAATCCGCTAGTCGAAGTCACGATTACAGAACAAACTCAGGATTTAATCAAAGCGGATGTTGAAGTTTCTCCCGATCATCCACCCCAGATATTGAATGATTTTCGAGTAAGGGATACCAAAGGCGAAGAATACAAAGTTAATCCTGCGATCGCGCCTAAAGTTAGCAATGTTGTCAAAGTCCCTGCTTTTCCTGAAATCCTTGGCTTTAAAGAAGCAATTGAAAAAATTCTCGCAGGTGAGTATGGCACACCTAACGACTTTCTCTATTGGATGGCAAAACAACGCCCCAATCAGTTTCGGGTCAAGCAGGACAGTTATCTTGATGAACTTATCAACGAAGGAATTCTTTATGAACATCAAAAATCAGGCGCACAGCATTGTCTGAGAGTAATGCAAGACTTTGGAGTTGCAGTCTGTGCCGATGCTGTCGGACTTGGCAAAACCCGCTTAGCTGCCGCCGTTGCCTATCTCTATCGCGAGCAAAAAGAACAACAAGGCGGACAGGCAAAAATTGCGATCGTGGCAGCTCAAAAGCTATGGGCAAACTGGGAACGTGAGATGTCCGAGCTAGGTTTTCGCCGTAAGGACTATGAACTTTTTAACAAAAACCTGATGAGTCGCAAGGGTAGCAAATTTGTAGAAGAGTTTAATCGCTTTGAAGGCGCAGATCTCGTAATCATTGATGAGGCTCACGAAGGCATCCGCAACTTTAACAACCGCATCCATAAAACCTGTTTACAGATCCGTGAGCAAGATCGAATCAATGGCAAACAGAGACAATTTCTATTACTAACTGCAACGCCTTGGAATAATCGCCGCGAAGATATTTACAACATTCTCAGTCCATTCTTAACCCGTTTGGAAGGCTTTAAGGAAGTCGGCTTTCCTAATGAAGTCTCACAATGGTTTGAAAGTCGCGAAAGTGGTGTCGAAAATTTCACCGATCGCACTGACCTATTTCGTCGCGTTTATAAACAACTCTTTTTGCAGCGTACTCGCCAAATGTTGCGTGAGGCAAGCCCAGAAATGAATGTCTATGCTAAACGTCTTGCCGAATGGCTACCAGTCCAGTTTGAACCAAGTACCGAGCAAGCCCTAGAGCAAATCTTCACTCAGTTTGAAGCCAGTCTCTATATCCCCTTTGCTGACCCATTGCGCTATTTCACAGGTACAGCCGAACAGCGATCGCTACTCAAAAACCAACGACGTTTTTTCCTACAACGTGCTGAATCGAGTATGTATGCTCTACGCCGCACCATTGTTAACTTCAGGATGCGAATTGACTTAATGCGATCGCGCTTAGCAGGAATAACACCTGATGCGGTCGGATTAAATAACTTTCTCCTTGACCATTACGGCTTTAGCAAACCAGTTCAAACCAAGATAGAACTTGATTATCAACTTGACTATGAGGCTGATTTCTTCATGGAAGATGAAGACTATGAAGAAGAAGAAGAGGAGGAAAATAATAATCCTGAAACCAGCAAAGAAACTAAGCGCCAGCAACTTCGTGACCAAATCAATAAAGCAACTGATGCTCTAACCGATCATCCAGAAAAAGCTCAACAAATCTATGCCCTGATGCTCGATGCATGTGAACAGGATTTAGTACAGATGGAGCAGATCCAAAACTTGCTTGCCGATGAATTTCTCAAAGACCACAAACGCGAACAGGTTACACAGCAAGTTAAAACCTTAATTAGCCAAGGCAAAAAAGTATTATTAATTTCTACCTTTTCCGATACTGTCCTTGATTACTATCTACATATGTCTAGGGACAGCGCGATCGCTAGTCAAGGTATCGGCATGGCGATCGGCTCCACAAAATCCTATTTTCCAGAAAATGCCAGAAGTTCCTTAAACTTTGCGCCCCATAATTTCATCAAAAATAATCGACAAACTAACGGTATCAAACGTCAACAGCTATTTCGACTCTTTGCTCCAGTCGCTACTTGCAAAAATCCTAGCGATCGCCCTAGTCCATCCGATGAAGTGATGGTGCTAATCGGGTCAGAAACACTCTCAGTCGGTCAAAACCTCCAAGATGCTGACTATCTAATCAATATCGACTTGCCTTGGAATCCCATGACCCTAGAGCAACGCATTGGACGGATTGACAGACCTAAGCAGCACAAAGCCGAAAACATTGTGATTTACTATGCCAACAGTGAAAGTCAGCTATTAAGGCAAGCAAGCAGACTGAAAAATCTCAATAAAAAACTCGTTGGCGATCTGGCAAATCCAGATGGTGAAATTTCTAATGTCACAGATGCCAATACTCTGGGCGCTTCAGTTTATGGTGATACCCTTTTTGATGATCCGATCTTGCCTGGCTATGTGGACTTCATTCAAAGTCTTGCCAAGGCGCGAAATATAGAGCATGTAAATCTACAAGAAGAAGTCTATCGTCAGCAAGAAAATTCCCATGACCTGTATACCCACCAAGAAATTTTGTATGCGGAGGATTTGAGTAAAAGAATTGCCGATCTAGGTCAAGACTATCAAGCTAATGCGATCGCCTTAGGGCAAAGTGGCGCTCAACAAGCCGAATCACAGGCTTTAACAGCTTTAACAGTTAAATATTTTGACCCAAATGGTGCGGTAATTGTCGAACAAGAACAACATATTTTCTGGAACGATCAAACAGGTGAGCGTGATGCCTATGGGGTAGCGATCGCCACTGCTTTTAATACGCCCGAAATCAGCGAAGTAATTGCAGCTAATCGGTTACTAACCTCAGCAAGCAATCTTTACAAACAACTAACAAAACTCAAGCAGAACCTATCAACTAACTTAGCCCAAGTTGATACCATCGCCAATATCACCGTCAATTCTGAACGACTCAACAAGATTAAAAAGCGAGTTGCCATGTTGGCTACATTTCCGAAAGGTATAGTTCGTCAAGATGTCACTGAAACGCTCAAGAAGCTTAATTCTTGTAAACATTTCAAACCAGTCCAAAAATTACTCAAGGACTACACGAATGGGGAAAAAGCAAAACTTGATCATGATGCCTTTGTTACCCAGTTAGTAGCGGATACTGACAAGTTAAATCTATTGGCGATCGATAATGCCCAAGCTACAAGCTTACAAGTATCTCTAGAAGCTCTTCTTCTAAGACTCTGATGTTGTTGTAATTTGGCGATTTAATAGTCCGAATTAGCAATTCTTTATAGTTCTAAAAATGAACGGATTTATACCAATTCCAAAAATGGCGTTGCCATTTTTGGAATTGGTATAAATCTTAACTTACATAATTGATTGAATTAAATCAATTGCTTCTTGTTTGGATTGAATCTTGCCTTCCACTTGTGCAATCTTGACGCTTTCCAATAATTCGCCAATTTTAGGGCTAGGTGGTATTCCCAATTCATTGCGCAGATCATCGCCACTAATGAGGGCAACGGGATAGGCGATCGCATCGTGGGGATTGAGCCATCGTTCTAACCAAGGTGCGATGCTCTCTAGATCGCATCCGCTCGCTAGGGCAAGCGCGGCGATCGCTGGGAAAAATTCTAAGGTTGCTTGGAAAAATTTATATTGCGCCGTTCGCGTCGCCTGACTGACTAAAGTCATAAATTGCGGCAGATAGCGCAAAATGCCGACCAACCACCGTTGTTCTGCACGACTCAAGCCCAATGGCTCCAGAGCCGTCGCACTATTGGTTAGGGCTGCTAGTTCGATCGTGACTAGGGCATAGCGATCGCCTGCTAGTTGTTTACTGAAAAATAAGTCTAGATGCGGGAATTTTGCTAACAAGTCCCGAATTACCCCTCCAATCTGGGTAAATCTTGCTAAATTCAAATGCTGACTTGGCAACCAATCCTCTAAGATGCGATCGCTAATAGCCTCTAGCATCCATTGATTTCCATTTTGAGTGGAAAGCAGATAACCCAATTCTGTCCTGACCCTTTCCGCCGCTATAGACTTCAGCTTTGGCGCAAACTTAATTAAAACCTGCCGAGTTAAGCCCTCAATTGCAAAACCTAACTGGGCTGCCTGTCTATATCCTCGCAAAATCCGCAAAGGATCTTCTGCCAAGTTCTCAGGAGCAACCATCCTAATTTTTTGCTCTTGCAGATCACGGATACCATTTAAGGGATCGATAAAGTGATACGAGCTCTCAGACAGAAAATCTTGGGCATTTGTGCTTGCACTAATATTCTGATCGTTATTCTGATCGTTATTTTGACTAATTTGATGGCATTCTAAGGCGATCGCATTCATACAAAAGTCTCGTCGCCCTAAATCCGCTTCGATGCTCCGCCCCATCTGTTGCGCAAAATCCGCCGTACCATTTTTAAATACGACTCTAGCTATTTGGCGCTCTGCGTCTAAGACCACAAACCCCGCTTTATACTTGCGGGCGATCGCTTGAGCCGTCTCTACAGCCTTTTCTGGCAAGACGAAATCTAAGTCGAGATATTTACTCTGGCGGTTTAATAAGCGATCGCGTACCCAGCCACCGACCAAATAAGTAGGCGTTGGTAAATCATTAAAATCGAAGGGAAATTGCTGCAAAATCTATTTATAGTCTACTAAGCTAGAGTTTTTGATGGCTTAAGCTATGGTATACGATCGGCGCACGGCAAAGAAAAGCGATCGCACTTTGTTAACTAATCTCATCAGGACATAAAGCCCCAAAGAGGGTTGCCGCGCGGAGCGCGGCAACCCTCTTTGGGGGATAGAGGGTGGCGCACGCGCCACCGTTTTTTAATCTGCCCAGCTACTTATCTAGATAATTACGAATCTCGTCAAGGTTTAAATGGGCTTCTAGTAAGTCCGCCATCTCGTTATAAAGCTGATGCTGGCGATCTTGCCAAGATATTAAAGCGGGCTGATGTTCAGAAATATTTGCCAATCTTGTGAGAGACTGCCGTACTGCCGCCGATTCAAACAAACCATGTAAATAACTACCCCATACCAGATCCCCCTTGGTTCCCTCATCACGATATTCGCGATCGCACTGAATCGTCAACAAAGGCGGCAGTAGCCAAGATTTATCGCTCTCGATTGACTTAGTATTTCCCATATGAATTTCGTAGGTCATCCATTGGTCGATCGCTTGTTCTGATTGCCAGATCGCCTGTACTTGGCGTACCTGTTTGGTCGCCGTAAATTCCGTGTTAATCGGTAATAGCCCTAAGCCCTCAACATCTCCCGCTTTACCCGCAACGCCTTCGCGATCGCTCAGATATTTACCCAACATCTGGTAGCCCCCGCAAATGCCCACGATCGGAATACCTCGGCGATGCGCCAACAGAATTGCATCCGCCAAGCCCGTAGTCCGCAGCCATTGCAGATCGCTGAGGGTATTTTTGCTCCCTGGCAGAATGATAATTCTGGCGCGATCTAGTTCGGCAGCGCTCTGCACCCATAGAGTTTCAATCCCCGCATCTAACTGCCAAGGTTGACTATCCTGCGAGTTCGATAAGTGGGGAAATCTGATCCATGCGATCTTCGCGCCGCTACCACTAGTTTCGGCTTCATGGCATAGGCTATCCTCGCTCTCAGGTTGCAAATCTGAGGCATAGGGCAAAACCCCTAGATAGGGCAGATGGGGCATATGCTGGCGAAAGTGATGATCCGCATCATTAAACAATCGCAAATCGCCACGAAATTTATTGACAACAAAACCCAGCCCCATAGCTTTGACAGTTTCTGATAGAAGTTGATGCGTGCCGATAATCTGGGCAAACACACCTCCTTTCTCAATATCACCAACCAGAATCCACCGTCCCTGCAAATGAATTATTGGACGCAAGTTCACCAGATCGCGATGCATGAGATTTAACTCAACAGGGCTTCCCGCCCCTTCTAACAGCAAAACATCACAGCGATCGCGCCAAAACTCAAGGGTGTCCTGAACGATTTCCCATAGAGTCTCGATATGCTGATAATAATCGATAGCGGCAATATGTTGCTTTGCTTTCCCTAATAAAACCAGTTGCGAAGTTCCATTCCCTGAAGGTTTGAGAAGAATGGGATTCATCTCCGCGATGGGACGCATCCCACAGGCGATCGCCTGCACTGCCTGCGCTCTCCCAATCTCCCCCCCTTCTAGAGTCACATAGGAGTTATTAGACATATTTTGCGCTTTAAAGGGAGCAACTCTTACTCCATTGCGCCTCAGCCATGCTCCCAATGCTGTCACCATCCAGCTTTTACCAGCATTAGATGATGTTCCTAAAATAGAGATGGCTTTCATAAATATCAATATTTACCGTGATTTCTAAACCGTGATTTCTAAACCGTGATTTCTAAACCGTGATTTCTAAATCGTAATTTCTAGGTTTTATGCTGTAAAAAGCCGACTAAGCTCTGTAAGAAGCTATTACTAATGGGTGGGCGATCGGGAATATTATTGGCTTTACTATTGGGATCATTAGCCAGCAAATCTGTATCATCTATATCATTTATTCCCATATCAATATCGGGCACTTCTTCTACTAAGCCGACAACAATTAGCCGAAAAGCAATCTGTTGGACTTTGGCAAGCGGTAAATTGAGACGTTGGGCAATGCCTCTTAAATTATTGGAACCGTCAGCCAGAGACCATAATTGAGTCTCATTAACATCTAACCGCAGTTGAGATCGCCCCGCAGGGACGATATTAAATAAGGTCGAATTTGGTTCGGGCAACTTACTTTGTAATATTCGCCAATCCTTAAGACTGCGCAATCCCATCAAGGTCGTCTCGGTCGCAGGGAGACTCAAGCCCGTCATTTCTGCCTTGGGTAAACTCACATTCGCATCAAAGCGAAACTGTCCAGACTCGACCTGAAATAGAGCGCATACCTGCCGAAGCACCTGTACGCTAAATAATAGCTTCAACTGATCTGGCTGCAATATACCTAAGGATTTGAGATTTAGTCCAAGCAGTACATTTTCTTCGAGAAGACGCTCTAAATCATCTTTTTGAGAAGGGTTTAGCCAACCTCTTTGCTCAATTAATCTAACTAGTCCTCGATTGTCTAAGCGATCGCCCGCTGCGACGACCCTTCCATTTTGCAACCAGATATGCCGTAAAAAGGGTTTACCTGTCTGGGTATTTTGGGGATCGCGAATGGTGAGGATTCCCGTTTTTTGCCCCTGATCTAAGAACTGAAATATCTCAGGAAGAGAAAATTCGGATAAAGAGCCTGTAATTGCCATAACTATAAACCAGAAAGTATATGCTTGAATCCTTGACGATGAATAGACTTATTCTTTAACTTCTTTAACTTCTTTAACAACTGAGGCAACCCAGATCAAGCGGTGGTACTTTGAATATAGTATTGCACGAGAGCTACGATCGCTTGAACGACGGTATCGCGTTCTTCTGCGTGCAAAACAACTACAGGGGGCTGAGATATCTCTTCGACAAATCCCAGTGCCAATTTAATATTCTCACTTGACCAAGCTCCTTCACAATCCATATGGGTAATACCGATAATGTAAGGGATTTGCACCCGACGATTCATATAGCTGAGAATACGCCTCGCATAGCGAAACTCTTGCGGACGATGGGCTGCGACGAGGAGGATAAAGGCATGGGCTTTTTTAATGAGAATATCCCACATAAAGTCAAAGCGCTGCTGTCCTGGTGTTCCATAAATATGTAAAGCCATGTCAGAACCAAAAGTTAATCGACCAAAGTCCATCGCGACAGTGGTTCTATGTTTTATTTCGGCAGTCTCGTCCGTGGCTCGGCGATCGGTATCTACAACATCAATTTCACTAACTGTGCGAATAAAGGTTGACTTCCCTGCTCCCACAGTTCCAGCAACAACCAAGCGCATGATTTCCATAATTTTTTTTATTCTTTGCCTATAGTGATCTAAATCAATACATTTTTTGCGGAGCTTGTAAGTAGCTAAGAAGTAAACTTAAAACCTAGAGGAGCGTACCGCCCGCGTAGCGGGCGGTACGCTCTCTGGTTGTGGGTTTTAATTATGCCCAGCTACTTAATGAGCCTCCGCAAAAAATGAACTTGAGCACCTAACTAGGCTAAAGCTGCTTTGAGTTCCGTGGTCACCCGCTTAATTTCTAGCATTAACAATCCCTGCTTCGCCGCTTTGCTTGCTAATACCAGCAATACGGCTTCATCTCCACAACTGGTCAAAATCCCGTATCCTTTCTCGCCTTCAACATATAGGCGATCGATGCCACCCCTAGCGAGTTCGCTGCCGATGCGTTCCCCCAAGGAGAGCATTGCGGCTGACATTGCGGAAACCCTTTCTTCATCCATGCCACTAGGCAATGTTGAGGCTAGAGGTAAACCATCAGGAGACACCAACGCAGCTCCCTGTACATCACTGGTACTAGTGACCAAGTTTTGCAAAATACTTTCCAATTTCGCGACATTAATGCTCATTCTTTTATCCTTAACTTGAACTTTTGCTTGAACTTTTGGTAGGTTTAATGGGGATTACGGGTTTAGAAGAGATGGTTATCCAATCACTTCAAACTCAATGACATCGTGGGAACCACCCCGTAAAACTGATTCTGTTTGCTTGCCACGCAGACGCTTGGACGTGACATGTTCGAGCACCCCTTGAATAGCTCCCAAGGTGAAAGTCAGCTTGCGAGGAGAGCCTTCTGGTTCGCCCGCAGAACAAATTGTTTCGCGACAATATACTGTGATTGTTTCCCCAGCTTGTTCGATCTTATCGACAATGCAAAGCCTCGTTCCGTCTTTACCCAATGCTTTCTGGAGGAGGGGAACAATACCTTCAAGAGAAGTTTCATTCTCCGACAGTCCAAGCTGTTTGGCAATTTGCTTACCGCGATTACGACCTGCGGCGATGAGAGTAATCATGGCTGCTTTTTCACCAAGAGCTTCCTCAGCCCCAGTGACAAGCGCTTTAAAACAAACAATACTGCTGAAATCTCCAAGTTCTGGACGCATATAAAGCCTCAAAATTTATTACACTAAAACAAACAGATAAAACAAACAGAATTTCGCTTCTACTGCATTCTTGCCGCACCCGTAGTGATCATACGTTTAAATAGACTTTCCGTCCATCCAGTTTCACGCATGACCGCTTGTGATGAGACTTCAACATAGGCTTGCTCGATAAAGGCAAGATCGATCATACAAATTCTTCCCAAAGCATCACGAAGATCTTCAGAAAGCCCTGCTGATTTGAGTTGCTTGCCTACTTCATGAACCACCGTTGCCATGGCAGGAACGACGTGCTGAGGACCGATTCCAATCTGAACGTGAACCAGTCCGATCCGCCAACGTCTCTCAGCATAGGCGATCCCCCAATCGTCCATACCTGTAAACATTTCTCCAAACCATTCAACGAAAGTTTCATTCAATCGATGCATCCTACCTTCTTTGGCATTCAGAATCTGATTCATTTCGGGATCGCTAGCTAGGTAGGCATAAAAGACTTCTGCCATCTGTAAAGCGATCGAATTTCCCCATGCAGCATTCGCTTTGAGTAAAGCTTTATCCGCATCAGAGAAAGATATACGCGCCTCCATAGTTTGCATGAAAGCCTGAGAACTGAGAGACATAGCTTACTCCTTATGATTTTGCTATATTTCCTTACCAGCTTTTTGTTTTCTTAACGTTTTGCTTTTTAGAAACAATAGTTATTTCGTACTCCCCATTTATTAATGTAACGCAAAAAAGCAATTTTTTGCAAATTTCTGACAGATTTTAACATAACTATAATTTAGGAATAAAACCCTCAAATTGTGAGCTCAAGTTATTACCTCAAGTTATTACCTCAAGTTATTACCTCAAGTTATTACCTCAAGTTATTATTTTTGCATTGTATTTCCAAGGTCACAGTTATTTATACTTAGAGCCAATTAAGCCAAGTACACCAATTAGTAGTATTTTCTAGTAGTTTATTTGCTACTTTAAGGACTCATAGCGCTTGTTAATATGAATCAATCGAGAAATTCGCTATATATTTTGTAGACTTATTGCAATATATTACCAATAATAAAAGATTCTTCCTTAGAAATGTTTGTTAATTTGGCATTTTAATTATCGTGGTAATTCTAAATCAAACCCCATAGAGAGTTGCGGCGCGAAGCGCCGCAACTCTCTATTCGGTTTTATGTCCTGCCCAAAACCTTACGGGGTTTGTTTTTTAATTCAAAGAACTAAAATCATGGATCGTGCGGGGTTAATCGTTATTTTGGGGGCTACGGCTACGGGTAAAACTAGTTTGGCGATCGCTTTGGCAAAGCATCTAAATGCTCCCATTCTGAGCGCTGATTCCCGCCAAGTTTATCGTGATCTAGATATTGGCACTGCCAAGCCGACAATGGAGGAACGTCAAGGTGTTCCCCATTATTTGATTGATATTATTAATCCTGATCAAACTCTGACCCTTGCTGATTATCAAGATCAAGCACAAACTTTAATTGCTAAATTTCATGCTGAAGGTGTTACCCCAATCTTAGTTGGTGGTTCAGGGTTATATATCAAGGCAATTACCGCAGGGCTAAAAATCCCCCATGTGCCGCCGCAACCTGATCTGCGATCGCAATTTGAACAATTAGGACAGCACTATTGCTATCAGGTTTTGCAACAGATCGATCCTGTGGGGGCTAACAAAATTCATGCTCACGATCAAGTCAGAACTTTGCGATCGCTAGAGGTTTTTTACGTAACAGGCAAACCTTTATCAGAGCAACAGGGTGAGCAACTGCCTAATTATCCGATTGTGCAAATTGGATTGGAATGTGTAGATCTGGAGGCTTATCGCAGGCTAGTAAGCGATCGCACGGAGCAAATGCTAGATCGGGGATGGCTCGATGAGATTTGTCATGTACAAAGGTGCTATGGAGAAGATTTACCGCTTTTAAAAACTCTGGGCTATGCGGAAATGTCAGATTATTTAGCCAATAAAATTGATCTGGAAACTGCTAAATCACTTACAGTGACGCATACTTGTCAGTTTGCAAAACGCCAGCGGACATGGTTTCGTGGTTCGGGTAATGGCGACTTGCCGATTAATTGGTTGAGATCGGGAAGTACTTGGGAAGATGCGATCGCAATTCATAATCGGGCGTTGCATAATGAAGTATGAGATGCCGTAAAAGAGATGAAATGTCCAAAGTGTGGGTCGGAGCACATACGCAAGAATAGAATTAAGCAAGGAAAACAAAAACATATCTGTGTCGAATGTGGGCGCTAATTTATAGAACCTAGTGAACAAACCAAGTCTTATCCAGAAGCCACCAAACAGACTTGTCTGAAGATGTATCTCAATGCCATGGGATTTCGGGCTATCGAGAGATTTATGGGAGTCCATCATAGCAATCCACTTAGCCAAAGCATAAGTTTCCAATAAAAAAGCCTCGACACAAATTGTCAAGGCTGGGAAGAAGTATAAATTATGAAAATAGATAAAGCCTATTGACTCTTACGAAGATTGCTATCAATAACCTTTTGTACTTCTGGTCCTGGTTGGTAGGTATAACCCCAATTAGCATTTTGACTATCGTCAATGATACGAGGCGTTACAATAATAATCACTTCATTACGAACATTCTGATTACTTTCTTGACGGAACAATGCGCCAATAATCGGCAGATCGCCTAAAAATGGCACTTTAGTAAAGGTTTGACGATCCGAATCTCGAATGATTCCCGATAGGACGAGCGTTTGACCATCCCTAACCCGAATTTGTCCAGAATTAAGTGTCCGTTTAGAGATTAACCCTTGGGAAGTTTGAATCCCCAATACTGTGCCCAATTGCTGTGTTGAAACTAAGGCACTGACACTAGGAGATACGGCAAAGTTAATAAACCCATTGTCGTCAACCCGCAAAACATTAAGATTGAGAGTCAATCCTACTGGCGTAGTAGTTACGGTTTGACTTGGGAAGTTTTGAGTTGTAGTACCAGAGGTAATCGTGGTAATGGTAACAGTATTGGCTGTTACCACATCTTCGGTGAGTGCAACCGTTGCCGTTTCTCCTTCTTGGACAGTTAGAGTTGGGTCAGTAATAACCTTAGCATTTCCACTAACTATACGAGCGCTAAGAGAGCCAAATAGTCGCTGTGGCGATGTAAGAATTGATGGAGTACCCGTTGTGTCGTTAAAATTTAATCCCAGCACTCCAACCGCAGAAGAAATTGCCGTTCCCGTACCACTTCCATCCGTATTACTTGCATTAAAGGAAAGAGAGGAACCAATGGTTTGATTCTTATCGAGATTTACTTCGACAACCTTTACGTTAACAGCAACTTGGCGTTTACGTAAATCCAAACGAGCAAGCTGGGCTTCGGCAAATTCAATTTGTTTGGGACTTCCAATCAGAGTTAGCGAGTTACCACGTTCTTCAGCTATAACTTGCAAACCCTTTAAAAGGGATGATGTACTAGAATCCGCAGGGACTGTAATTGTCTCTAGGGTTGGAATTGATTCAGTAGGGATATTTACTACCGTAGCCGCCGAAGCAGTTCCCACCGTTGCTGTTTGCGCCCCAGGGATTGGACGTTGGCGGTTGACGATCCGAGAAGCGCCTAAACCAATTAAATAAGCAGAAGCTTCACCAACGGTGATTTGATTGAGACGATAGTTTT
The DNA here is from genome assembly GCF_000332215.1 of Pseudanabaena biceps PCC 7429. Classification (GTDB taxonomy): domain Bacteria; phylum Cyanobacteriota; class Cyanobacteriia; order Pseudanabaenales; family Pseudanabaenaceae; genus Pseudanabaena; species Pseudanabaena biceps. The sequence continues at coordinate 8,735 of NZ_ALWB01000037.1, read as the reverse complement.
TGGTAACTAGATTTTTGAGGGTTACCGGAAGTTTGGTAGCAACAAAGATCGTGTTCCCAATGCGATTGGCATCTAGCCCTGTAATCCTCAATACATTATTGAAAACATCTTGAGCCGTTTCATTCTCAATGGAAAGGCTAACGGGTTGCTTGAGTCCGCCACCACTGGAAGCAGTTGTGGCAGTTGCACCAGTCGTAGATGCAGCAGCTTCAGCAGATACAACGCTTAAACCTGCAACACGACCGATCAAATTCAAAACTTCAATTGCAGGAGCTTCCCGCAAAGTAATTCTCGGTACGCGTTCGGCAGTACCAAGATCGACGATATCAGGACGAAGTTTGGCGGAAGATGTCGCAATATCTCCAACAGGAGGGGTCTTGAGTTGACGGAAGGGGGGAACTACACCAGGAACGCGACCTTGCAATTGCGGTGTGACTGGATTTGCGATAGGGGGAGGAGCTGAATTTGGTGCATTGCTTTGGGCTACGCGAGTCTTCCCATCAGCATCGGTAACGGTGATCTTCGGCTCAAATAACGGTTTTCCTAAAGAGGCGGAATTCGCAGATGAATTCTGAGCAGTGAGCACCTTGGTAGAATCAGTGGTAGTTTGCGAATTTACGACTCCAGATTCTGGAGAATTAGCCTCAGAGATCGAGCTAACCTGATTTACCGAAGGTTGCATTTCTAGGCTAAATACTAAACTATCACCATTATCTTGGCGTTTGATTAGCTCCTTAAGAGTTTCTGGATCGTTGGCAGTGACCCGTATTTGTACTTTGTTAGCGGCGTACTGGGTTGCCTCGATCGCGGCAATTCCTGGGGCGGGATTTGTCTTAGCATAGCTAGCGTTTCCGTTACCCAATTGCAGTTGAGCCCCATTGAGTAAAGCTACCCAAGATTTCCCCTGCTTTGTATAGGTCACCTTTGGGCGATCGCTACTGGCAAAATTTACCGTGAGGTCTAGGCGATCGCCTGAGACATTGGTATTGATATCGGTGATACGGCTAGCCACCGCTGTGACATCGGTTGAATTTGCTGAAATAGAGCTTTGGGGCGTAGTTTGAGATTGGCTCGGCGCGATCAACAATACTTGGGGGCAGCTTGCCGCAATTAGAAACCAGCAAGCCAAAGACTTTCTATTCAGTTTCACATTCAACCTATCATTCAGTTTCATATTCAGCTTCACATTCAACTTCGCATTCAACTTCGCATTCATAATTACACTCCTCATGCTCCTTACGGAACTCAATACGCTTAATCTTTAGTAGTAGACCTGTAAAAAATTGAACATGCCCTAAAGGAATGACACAACTAAGACAGAATTGACGCGATTATGGGTCGAGATTATACCATATCAAGTCAATTTTGAATCAAAAAAATAATAAGTCCGTGCAACAAATATTAAAGAATTGCGATTATTGGGTGATATTCCCTATTTTTGGGAATATCATCGCGATCTTTATCGGTTTTGATTCTCAGCAAATTGTTATTTTTTTGGAGGTGTCGCGGCGGCAGCAGCGGCGGCAGCCTTTAGCTCGGCTTCCGTTTTAGGAACGAAGGCTTGTAAGGTGAAGTCTGCACCAATTAGTGGAGGCAAGATATCTAGAATTTCTTTTTCTTTGCCAGCCGCGATCGGGCGTGAGAATTTAAAGTTTGCGGCTGGAAGAGTTTTCTTGGTCAATTTCAAGTCTTTTATAACTAGTAATGGTTTGAGGCGCTCAATTTTTTGAATGGTACTCAATACATCTTCAAATTTGCCATCAAATCCAATCGTAAAGGAATAAGAATCGTACTGTGCACCTGGAACAGATGCTGAAGGTTGAAAAGTTCGCATCGTTCCCGCTAATTCATAGGAAAAATTTGGGGGTAACGCGATCACAATTGTCTTAGGAATCTGTTCTTGGATATCGCGAATTAAGGTATCAATATTGTCTACATTAGGCAGAAGCGACAGTACAAATTTGTTTTGTTGATTTGCTTCTTCAATTTTTTGAGCGATATTACCCTTACTAGCTACCTGACCTTCTAAGGCTTTAATTGCATCCTTTTTGGTGTCGATATTTTTCTGAGCAGATTGCACCTGATCCCAGATAGGCATGACGTAGCTAGTAGCGACATAGGCGGCAAGGGCAACCCCACCAACTCCCATCAATATCCCTAAAATCTTTGATGTAAAAGTGATCCCAAATAAAGTAAGACCACCTGCACCACCTTCAATTCCTGAAGCGGATCCCACATTTGTCATTTTATTTGATTACTCCCTGTTGCTTTAATAGATTGACCCTAGTAATTAATCCATCAGCTCCTGCCTTTTGGAGTGTTGGCAATATTTCCGATGGGCTTTTGCTAGTAACTGCTGTTTGAATCTGAAAATTGACTAAGTTAAAGTTTTTCTCAGAAGTTCCTTGCTGCAAGGTTGAAGATAGAAGTTTTGTCTGTTTATCGTCTAGCAAGGGGGAGGCTTTGAGTAACAATAGAAAGTCGTTTAGCTCGTTATAACTAGTTGCTTTCCCATTGAGAGTAATTGTTGTTGATGCAGGAGCTTGAGGAGTTGCGGCGGCTGAAGCTTGAGTAATGGAATCTACTTGTACCGTAATTGGCGTGCGTTTTCTGATGTCATCGGCAATAGCACTGACGGGTAAATTTCCCACAAATAGATTGACAAGCTCGCCTGTTCTGCCTTGAATTGCCTTTAATTGATCTTCTTGGGTTTTCAGAGCAGCGATTTTGCTGTTTAGGGCAGTTTCTTTTGCAGTTAAAGATGAAAGCTCCTGTTGAACCCCTTCATTGGTACTATTCAGAACGAAAAAAGCACCGCCTACAATGGCAAGAGAAACAGCCGCAACTGCACCGCCATAGATTAAAAACTGTGAATCAGCTATCGGTGTACGTTCCACCGCTTGAGCTTCTTCAGCAACGCGATCGCTTAGAAAATTAATATCAAGTGTATACATAGCAATTATTTTAAACCTCCCTCAAACCTAGACCTAGAGCGACAGATAACGCCATACGTTCCTGAACGGGTATATCGCTGTCAACAGTTACACCTACAGCAGTAAGTGGATCGACAGCACTAGCCGCAATACCAAGTCTTTGGCTAAAAAACTCATTTAACTGCCCAATACAAGCGCCAGGACCAGCGATTAATAACTGTACGACATCTGAGCCAGGAGACTGACTAGTATAAAAATCGATGGATCGCCTTAGCTCGTCGGAGAGATCGCCAATCACCCGCATAATCGCAGCATCACCAGGAGTGTTACCACCACCAGCTAAACTTGCCGTATCCATAGACTGCACGGGTACAACTGTCGAACTCAACATCTCCATATCTGTTGTCCGTCGAGGAGGAAGGTTAATGGCACGCAACTGAGCATTCTGAATTTGCGCCGTACCAATGGGGAAGGTGCGCGAAAACTGAGGAACTCCATCAACGGTTACGGTAATTTCGGTTGCTTCATACTCAATGTCAACGATCGCCACAGCTTCCGCCAAGGTACTAAATCTTGCTAACTCATTATGCATGGCACGAATGAGAGCAAAACTGCTAACTTCTACGATGTCAACTTGGAGTTGGGCGATCTCTAACGCTTGGATGTAGCTATCTGTTACCTCTTTAGGAGTTGCCACCATCAAGATTTCAATACGCTCAATGCCATCATCATCTAGAGAAGTGCCAAGCTTTTGGTAATCTACATCCGCATCTTCACGGGGAAAAGGCAAATATAGACTAGCTTCTTGATTGAGAACCATTTCGCGCAATTCGAGGTCGGGAATTTCCGCAGGCAAACGGATCAAGCGACTCACAGTCTCACGACCAGGTAGAGCTGTCGCTACTTTCTTAACCTTTATTTTTTTGTCTGCTAGCAAACTGCGAATAACTTCTCCCAGCGCTACAGGATCGAGAATGCGTCCCTCTTCAACAGTTCCTTCAGGAAGCTCGACGCTACCATACGTCACTAGCTTGTAAGAAGACTGCCCCTTGCGGCGCAATTGAACTAGGTTTACTTTCTCGGAAGTAATTTCAATTCCGATACCTTTTTTAGACTTTCCGCCAAATTTTAAGCCGAACATAAGCGTGTCTTTATGAGTTTTGTAGCTTTTGTAGCACTGGGCATACTAAACAATGGAGGGATTATAGACTGTAAGTGACCATTGTCAATAGGACAAGAAAAAATAATCATGACTATTGTCGAGGATGGATCGTTTTGCCCTTAATTAACCCTGTTTCTTATAGACGATTTTGTCCGTTTTAGCAAATTATCCACAAAATATAAAAACAAAAGTAGAGTGATGGCATGAAGCGTCACCACTCTACTTTTGTTTTTACCTGTTTTTACCGCAATTTTCGATCACAAGAACCACAAGAAACTTTTTGAAATTGTTGCTTCGCAACAATTTCAAAAAGTTTCTTGGTTTGGATTTGAGAGCAAAGCGCTGTATATCCTACGATCGCCGTTATTTATTGCCACGTAGCTGCACTTGTTTGTCTTGAATCACGCTCCTGAGATTAGGATTTTGCATCTGTTCGAGGGTGATTTGGTTAAATTCTTTATTGGTAAAGCCATAACGACAAATTGCCTCTTCGCTATAGCTGCGTAACTCGGCGCAGAGCGATCGCAAAAATTCTGGAGGATTAGCCAGATCACAGACTTTAGTTTGTTGAGATTCCGCAAGATTAGCAACATTACCCCAGTCAGCATTACTTTTTGCCGTTCGGAAAATTTCTAATCGTTTGTTTTCGATCGCATTTGCTGCTGCCGCATAGCGCGTGAGATGATCGTCACCGATGGTGACTTTCGCCAGAAAATTCTGAAGAGAAGATGGCTTGACACAGGTCTGAGCTGAGGCAAAAAGCCGATCACCAAAAATTGGCTCGGTGATCGCGCCGACCGCAATACAAAACCCTAAGAGGCTAATTTGACCTAATCTCTGGCTTAATCTCTGGCTTAATTTTAGCCGACTGGAGCCAGAGTCCCTTAAATCAACTGATAAATCAACCAATCGTCTCTGAGGTTTACTATTCATAATCAATCGCCAAAAAATACTAAGGACGTAACGTACAAATTTTGTTTAGGATGGAGCTTACTTTTGATGTTTCTCTAAGTACCTCAGCATAATTAAAACCCAGATCTAAAACCTGCGGCGCACGCTGCGCGTGCGCCGCAGGTTTTAGGGTTTTATAGTTAATTAAGCCCACTTATTTAAAACTAAAAGTAAGCAACCATCCGATTAAACATTTAACCCTTAAAAATATTGACTCAAACGGGCTGATTTTGTTGCCGCAAATATGACTGAATGAATGGTTCGAGATCGCCATCCATTACATTTTGAATATTTGTCGTTTCTTCTCCCGTGCGTAAATCCTTGACTAATTGGTAAGGATGAAACACATAATTGCGAATTTGGTTGCCCCAAGCCGCTTCTACCATATCGCCACGAATATCAGCAATTTTCTGAGCACGTTGCTCTTGGGCGATAATTAACAACTTCGCCTTAAGCAATCGCATGGCATTTTCCTTATTTTGCAATTGCGATCGCTCTTGCGTACAGCGTACTGAGATCCCCGTCGGCAAATGGGTGATTCGTACCGCTGTTTCTACCTTGTTCACATTTTGACCACCTTTGCCACCTGCTCGCGTTGTGGTAATTTCTAATTCCTTGGGATCGATATCGAGATCGACATCCTCCTCCAGTAATGGCATTACTTCTACACCAGCAAAACTAGTTTGGCGCTTGTCATTGGCATTAAATGGTGAAATCCTGACAAGGCGATGCGTACCTTTCTCAGGAGCGAGATAGCCATAGGCATAGCGTCCGTGGACAAGCAAAGTTACTGACTTGATGCCTGCTTCTTCTCCCTCGGAGATCTCGGAAATCTCCACTTTGTAACCTTGGGACTCACAAAAGCGGGTATACATGCGTAGAAGCATTTCTGTCCAGTCTTGAGAATCAGTTCCCCCTGCACCAGCATTAATTGTTAAAACTGCATCGTATTTATCGTATGTCCCCGAGAGTAACTGCTCTAAATCCCAGCGCTCCATCTCTTGCAGTAGTTGAGTGAGACTTTGTTTTGCTTCATTAGCTAGGGCTAGATCGTCCTCAAGGGCAAGTAATTCAGCGATCGCCTCTAGATTTTCAATGGTTTGTCGCCAGCTCGCGAATTTTTCAAGATAGGACTTGAGGGCATCTAACTCCCTCATTGTTTTTTGTGCTTGATCGCTATTTTCCCAAAATTCTGGTTGTGCGGCAGTTTGTTCGAGGTCGCTGATTTTTGCCGCGATCGCAGGTACGTCAAAGATAGTCCTGAGCGATGCTCAGGCGCTGGGATAAAATCTGGGTTTGGCGGTCAATTTCGGTAATGTCCACTAAAATAGTTCTCCAAGGTAGCGTGCTTCAGATGAGTATTGTATAGCAAGCAAGGTAAGCGGTTGCTGCTCATTCCTACAGCTCATTCTCTTATACCAATTCACGAAAGTGTGACAACATTTTTGTGAATTAAAAACTAAACCTCGTAAGGGGTTTCAAGTGAAGAAATAGCTACACCATCTCTCCACTTGGTCTTAAGAATGAGCTATCTGCTCATTCTTAAGAGGCTTCCCTCGACCCATCGATCCAGATTAAGGTAAGTAGCTAGGTATAAGTAAACTTAAAACCTAGAAGAGCATACCGCTCGCGCAGCGGGCGGTATGCTTTCTGGTTTTGTTTTTTAATTATGCCGAACTACTTAAACGCACAAACCATTAGTACAGTAATATTTAGTGCTATTTAAGGTAGATGATGCGAATTGATGCTCAAGCTGACTTAGATAAGTAGCAATGGTAAAAATTATGTCAAGTACAATTCATGAAGAATCAGAAATCAGCGTCAATATTTCCTGTAACCACACTCTAGTGGTAACTGATAATTGCGGAACTCGCAAAATGATCCTAGTTGAAGATCAATACACAATTGGTCGCGAACCTGATAATCATGTGTGTCTTGACTCTGACTTTGTGTCTAGGTATCATGCCGTCTTGAGGAAAGTGCGTCACCGTAATCGTCCAGATAGTTATCGAATTATCGATGGTAGTGTATCGGGCAAACGCAGTAAGAATGGAATTATCCTTAACGCACTACATAAAATTTCTTCTCACACTTTGCAAGATGGTGATATTGTCACTTTTGCCCCCGAAGTGCATATTTTGTATTTAGCACCTAGATGGTAGATACCAGATCTCATTTAACTTTTATATCAGCCGACCGTAACTAGGGGCATATGGCTAAATTTCGATCTAAAAAAACTATAATCCTATCCTATTTGTAGGTTAAAGTAGCGTGAGATTAAATCAAATGCCTACCAATAACATATACTTTTCGCTAGTACAGCGATATCTACTTCTTTTTTGGGTGAGCTAATGAGCGCAACACACGTTAGTCACACGCTATTAATCACAGATGCGAGAGGTAGTAGAAAACTCGCACTTGATGGTTTAAAGTACACGATTGGGCGGGATGTGAATAATAATATCCAACTTTATTCACGATTTGTGTCCCGTCAACATGCTGTGTTGCTTAGGGTTCCTGGGGAAGGGGGACGATATCAGTATCGAATTATTGACGGGGATCTCTCTGGTAAGCCGAGTGTCAATGGGGTGATTATTAATCATCATATGAAGGTTGCCTCTTCCTACGATTTGTGTAATGGTGATGTGATTACGCTTGCGCCAAATGTCGAACTAACCTATCTCAGCAGTCCAACGTAAAGTTCAACCAAACCCTAGTAATACCAATTTCCAAAATGGCGTTGCCATTTTGGAAATTGGTATTACTAGGATTGCTTTTTAATTCACTGAAGTGTTGACTTACTTCAGTGAATTGGTATTACTCATCAGAGAATGGCGGCGCTTTGCGCCGCCATTCTCTAATTTTAGGTTTTCTATTTTCATGTTTTTGCAGACATTTTTGCAGATGATTTCTAGTGCATGAATTTTCGAGCTTGATGAAACAATAAGAGCCAGTAAACCCGCAATTTGGCTGATAACAAATTGCGATCGCCCCAATTTTTGATTTTATGGGAAACCATCGCTAAGAAAGGATTTCCCCGAAAATCTAGGGGTTCACCTCAGTGCACAGCGCTGTAATTGCAGCATATATGGCAATTGTTTTATCTAATCAAGAAGACATAGATTTGCTGCTCATTTTAGTAAAAGTAGCGATCGCCTTGGGCGCAGTTGCAAGCGCTCTGTTAATACTGTTTTGGTTTCGTCTTAAAAATCTGGAGAAGAGGTTATATCTGCATCGCAAGCAACTCAAGGCGAGAGCAGTTCGCCAGTTACCTGCAAAAGCAGGGTTAAACCCCACGCCTTACCGCACTATGGAAAGTCCCTCTATGGGCAAGAAGCGGTTATCTCAAACCCAAGTTTATCTGCCGAATCCTTATTCTAAAAACTTAAAAAAATCACTTAAGCGATCAAAAAACTCTTATTTGCATTGGTTATTACCGATCGCGATCGCTAGTATTACAGGCATAGCGATCGCCTTGATCCAGTTGGGGAATAATTCGATTTTTGCCGACTATACCACGCTCATTTGGTTTGTAATTGGTGTGGGATTGGTAGTCGGAGCGACCTACGCACTCTAGTTTGCAGCCCCATGAGTGGCGGCGCTTTGCGCCGCCACTCATCTCTTGGGTTTTATGTCTTAATTAAGTTAAGTAGCTGAGCATAATTAAAACCCAAAAACCTGTAGCGCAC
>NZ_ALWB01000036.1 GCF_000332215.1 Pseudanabaena biceps PCC 7429 | reverse complement strand
TGCCGCGCTCCGCGCGGCAACCCTCTTTTGGGGTTTATTTTTGTCCTAACAAGACTAGCCGCAGCTATAAATGTTGGATTGTATTCAGAATAGAATCGATATCTAAATTATGTTCTTGGATAAGATACTGATAGCTTCCACAAAGCTTTGAAAATCTATCTTTAATACCGATTCTATAAACTCTAGTAGGAGAATATTCTGCTACTATTTCAGCGATCGCCGATCCTAATCCTCCATAGATGGAATGTTCTTCTAAGGTAACTAAAATCTCATAGGATTGGGCGATCGCTATAACTTGTTTGATCGCCAATGGCTTAATACATGGCGCACTCCAAACAGCAACTTTATCAAACTTTTCACTAAAACTTTCACTAAAACTTTCACTAAACTTTTCACTAACCATTATTGCCGTCGATACCATTGACCCAGTTGCGATAAAACACATTTTGTTAGTTCCATCTCTGATATGACAAAGTTCTCCAACTTGAAAATTAGGTAATAAACTGTGAATTTGCGGTAAATCTGCTCTACCCATACGAATATAGGAGGGTTGTAGCGATCGTAAAGCTAAATTTATGCATTGTTCCATTTCATAGCGATCGCATGGAGAAAAAATATTGATATGGGGAATTGCTCGTAGTACTGCCATATCTTCGGTACTTTGATGGCTAGAGCCAAGTGTGCTATAGACCACCCCTGCCCCGTCGCCAATAAATACTACGGGTAACTGCTCGTAACAAATATCCAGCTTAATTTGTTCCAATACGCGGATCGGGATAAAAGCACTTAAACCATATACAAAGGGTTTAAAGCCTCCCTTGGCTAAACCTGCGGCGACACCGACCATATTTTGTTCGGCGACCCCAGCATTTATATATTGCTCAGGACAAGCTTTGCGAAATTCATCAAATAGGGCATAGCCGTGATCTCCCGTCAGTAAAACGATCCGATCATCGGATTTGGCAGCAGCAATTAAAGCTCTTGAAAAAGCATTTCTCATGGCAATATCTTTAAGATTGAAGTTCTTACAGCGCTTTGCGCTCAAACCCAAACCAAGGAGATGTTTAAAAGCGTTGCTTTGCAACGCTTTTAAACATCTCCTTGTGGTTCGCTTGATTGATAATTGCTGTAAGACTGGAGTTCGGCGATCGCTAATTGATAGGTCTCATCATTAAGCCTTGTATAGTGCCAAATATTATTGTTTTCCATAAATGACACACCTTTACCTTTAATCGTATGGGCAACGATCGCTCTAGGTGACTTTGAATCGAGCCCCATTAATTCATGAATTGTCCGATCTAGCGATAATTCATCATGTCCATCGACTTCTCTAGTTTCAAAGCCAAATGCTTGCAATTTATCAACAATATTCCCCAGTCGCATAACTTCATCAGTTGCGCCCATAGCTTGATAACCATTTTTATCAACAATAACTAATAGATTGGATAACTCGAAATGGGCAGCAAAAAGTAAAGCTTCCCATATGGCCCCTTCATTAATCTCACCATCCCCAACGATCGCAAAACAGCGTTGACTGGTGTGATTTTTCTTAGCCGCTAAAGCTAATCCCACCCCCACAGATAAGCCATGCCCCAAGGAGCCAGAACTAACCTCAAGTCCTTTAATATGCGCATCGGACAATCCCTTCAAGATAGTGCCATCTCGAGCATAATCTTGAATATCCCTATCCGTTAACCAACCTAACTCATACATACAGGCATACTGCGCCATAACACCATGCCCTTTACTCAAAACCAGATAATCTCGCAGCGGTAGATCTGGCTCATGATTCGGGAGATAAAGATGCGATCGGTATATCACAGCAAGAATTTCTACTATCGAAAAGGCACAGCCAATATGTAACGCCGAACCAGCATAAGCCATTTTCAGAATCGTTTGCCGTAGCTTTTTAGGATCAAACATACATTATGAATTATTCCAATTTTTTTAGTTGCAAATTGACAATTCAATTGCCTTCACATGATAACTAATACGAAAACACAAAATGGCGTAGCTATTTTGTGTTTTTAAAAATCTGACTGGATTCAGGTTTTCAATTCACAAAATGGCGTTGCAATTTTGTGAATTGAAAACCTGAATGGCTTTTTAATTCACTGAAGTGTTGGCTCACTTCAGTGAATTGGTATTACTTAGATGGCTACAAAAAACTAAGAACAGTTCTTCTAAAACCATCTTCAATTGATGTCTTTGGTTGCCATCCTAAAGTAGCAATCTTAGTAATATCGGGACAACTTCTCGAAACATTACTTTTGAGATATCCACTATCATTAGCAGGACAATCCTTAACTACGTTTAATTTTTTATCAGGGAATAAAGTAGTGAGTCGATTAGCTAAATCCATAATACTAATCTCACAAAGATCATTACCAACGTTATAAGCTTGTCCGTTTTCACCGTTAAGTAACACTGTAAAAAAGCCCATAGTAGCATCCGCTATATAACAAAAAGCCCTAGTTGCCATACCATCACTTTTAATGTGAATATCGCGATTACTTAATATATCCGCAACAAAATCAGCATAAACTCTGCCATCATTTAAACTCATGCCAAAGCCATAGGTATGAAATGGTCTTACAATTTTAGTGGGCAATCCATATTGACTAAACCAAGACAAGCACATCGTTTCTCCCATTCTCTTGCTCTCAGCGTAACAAGACCTTAAATGTAGAGGATCTAAATATCCATATCGATCCTCTTTCGTAGGAATTTGTGAATAAACAACTTGACCATATACTTCACAACTACTAAAAAACAAAAAACTTTTTAACGAGTTCTTACAAGCTAAAGTTAGAAGATTATGAGTCCCCAAAATATTGGCACTTAGAGTACCAACTGGATCGCTCCCATAATACTTGGGACTAGCTTGGCTAGCAGCATGAATAATATAATCAATATTATCTGTGCAATCGATAGGACTACATACATCTTGGACTAAAAGCCTAAAATCCTTTCTATTTTGATAGTTTGCAAATCTACTTAGAGCTTTTTCTTTATTTCTAACAAGTCCAATAACTTCTATATTTAGCCCTCTGATTTTATTTAAATACATAAGAGTATCTACCATATAGGCGGGCAAAAAACCGCTAGCTCCCGAAATTAAAACAGTCGAGTCTTTAAATTCTTCCCACGGTAGATCGGTAGAAATGATATTTTTTAAATCTTCTTCAATAATCTTTTTACTCATTGACTGAATCCCCAATAAACTCGCGAATAGTTGAAGCTATATAGATCAACATTTCTTCATTTAGCCTAGGAAAAACTCCCAACCAAAAAGACTTTTCCATTACCTGATCAGTATGATGCAAATCACCAATAACTCTATAAAACAAGTCTTTGTAAGCAGGCTGTTTAACTAGATTACCAGCAAATAAAAGCCGCGTTCCAATCTTTTTTTGCTCTAAGTACTTTACTAATTCATTACGTGTAAAGGGGGCGGTTTCCTTGACTAAAATAAGAAAGCCAAACCAACTAGGCTCAGAACCAATTGTGGGCTCAGGCATGATCAAAAAATCCTGTAAATCCCGTAGCTGTTGCTTCAGAAAATCAAAATTTTCTCTTCGTCTAGCAATAAAATTAGGTAGCTTATCCAATTGAGCAATACCAATAGCGGCTTGCATATCCGTCATTTTGAGATTAAAGCCAATATGAGAATAGGTATATTTATGATCGTAGCCATAGGGTAAATCCCCCAGTTGCCATTCAAAGCGTTTATTGCAGGTATTATCGTGTCCGGGGGCACACCAGCAGTCTCGCCCCCAATCGCGGAGAGACTCAACTATTTTTTTGAGTAAGGGATCACTTGTTAACACCGCGCCACCTTCCCCCATAGTCATATGATGGGCTGGATAAAAACTCACGGTTGATAAATGCCCGAAAGTTCCCGTTTTCTGTCCTTGATAAAGAGAACCCACGGCATCGCAATTATCTTCGATTAACCATAGGTCGTGTTTTTGGGCAAATCCCACCACCGCCTCAATATCGAAGGGATTGCCCAAAGTATGAGCAATCATGATTGCACGAGTTTTTGATGACAATGCCGATTCTAATTGTGCTACATCAATCTGATAGGTAGATAGCTGAATATCCACAAAGACAGGAATTAGCTGATTTTGAAAGATAGGGTTAACAGTTGTGGGAAATCCTGCGGCGACAGTAATGACTTCATCGCCAGACTGCAATCGCCTATCTCCTAATTTTGGGGAGGTAAGCGCCGTTAGGGCTAGTAAATTTGCCGAAGAGCCAGAGTTCACGAGTAGGCAATATTTTACTCCCATCCACTTCGCAAAGCGCTTTTCAAATTCTGCGGCATAGCGTCCAGTTGTCAACCAGAAATCTAGGGATGCATCAACTAGATTTAAAAGCTCTGCTTCGTCAAAAACTTTACCTGAGACAGGTAGGTAAGTTTCACCAGCCGTAAATTTTGGGGCTGGAAATTTATGCTGATAGTAATTTCTAACAGCTTTAAAAACTTGTAATCGCAAATCTTGTTCTTGTGAATCAAAATCATTGCTAATCTCAGCATGGGAATTTGTCTTGTTCATCCTTTAATTTCCGCACTGCTTACGCTTGTCGATCGTTTGATGACTTTGAATCTAAAAAATCTGTATACCAAGCGATCGCCTCTTTTAAGCCTTCTTCTAGTGAATAAACTGGACTCCAATTCAAAATTTGTCTTGCTTTAGCTGCTGACAAATATTGATGTTCGATCTCATTGTGAGCTTGGTTTAAAATCTTTGGCTGTAGGTGTTCTTTATCCATCAAGGTCAGAATTTTACGCACAATTTCTAAGACAGAAATTTGGAGCTCATTGCTAAAATTAAATGCTTCACCTAAAATTTCAGGTCGATCCATTTGTTCGGCTAGATGTAGATAGGCAAACACTCCATCTCTGACGTAAAAATAGTCTCGAATATAGCTGCCGTCACTACGAATAACTACTGGACGATCTCTTAATGTCGAACAAATAGTGTCAGGGACAATACGATTAAAGTTAAGGTCGCCTCCACCATAAAAGTTACCACAGCGTGTAACACAAACAGGCAGATTATAACTTTTGTAATAAGCATGACAGATTAGATCAGCACAACTTTTCGATACATCATAGGGATGCTCACCCCGCAAAGGATTATTCTCTGAATAGGGCATAAATTCTTGATAGCCATAGGCTTTATCGCTAGAAGCAACTATAATTCGCCCAACTTTACCCACTCGACGACAGGCTTCTAACACGTTCCAAGTACCTTTGATATTTGACTCAAAGGTTGATAGGGGTTCGCGATTAGCGACTCCAACAATAGTTTGTGCAGCCAAGTGGATCACCGTTTCCACTTCGTACTCATTGACGATCCGTTCCAAGATTGAGAGATCCTCAACCTTTCCATAAACAGTCACAATTTTCTTTTCTAGTCCCATTTGAAACAGTCTTGATTGTGGAGTCCAATCTCTGACTAACCCAACTACCTTTGCTCCACGTTCGACCAGTTCTTGAGTCATCCAACTGCCTAATAGTCCAGTACAACCTGTAATGAAGACAGAACGGTTTTGCCAAAAATTATTCATGGCCAAACTTTCCAAGGCGCATTTTTACTTTCCCACAACTCATTCAAGTATTTATATTCTCGATAGGTATCCATTGCATAAAAGAATCCATGATGTCGATAAGCCATCAGTTGTCCGTTCTCCGCAAGCTTCTGTAATGGCTCTTGCTCTAAAATACAGTCGTCTCCTCCTAAATAATTAAAAATCTTGCGATTAAACACAAAAAAGCCTACACTTGCCCAGCTATCAATTTGAGGCTTTTCCGTAAAGTCTACAACCTCTTCGCGATCGCTAATATTGAGAACTCCAAATCGCGAGAATGGACGTACAGCCGTCACTGTAGCAATTTTCCCATGGCTTCTATGAAATTCAATCAAGGACGAAATGTCAATATTTGCCACTCCATCGCCGTAGCTAACCATAAATATCTCGTCATCAATATATTTACTAACCTGTTTTAATCTACCTCCCGTCATTGTCTCTAAACCCGTATTGGCAAGGGTAACTGTAAAGTCCTGCTCGCCATGCATATTATGATATTGAACTTGATTCCCCTTACCCAAACGTATTGTAAAGTCATTATTCATTGCTTCGTAATTCAAGAAATATTCTTTGATATTGCTGCCTTTATAGCCAAGACACAAGACAAAATCATTTATTCCATAATGGGCGAAAATTTTCATAATATGCCAAAGAATTGGTCTTCCACCAACTTCAACTAAGGGCTTAGGACGATATTCTGTTTCTTCCCGCAATCTCGTCCCTTGCCCACCACAAAATAATACGACTTTCATTTAAATCTTCTCCATAAAATCAGATGTATGTAAAGGCATCAACGGATTAATCGACCAAAATATCTTAAGAATCTTAAGACAAACAAAGATGAAACAATATCAAATCCAGTCATTCTATAATTCTTGCTCCCCCTCAGCTAATTCAACTAATTCAGCATTAATCGATTGCGCATAATTACCTCAGCACAATTAAAATCTAGATCTAAAACCTGCGGCACAGGCGCAGCGTGCGCCGTAGGTTTTAGGGTTTTATATTTAATTAAGCCCACTTACCTAAAGAAGCCTAAAAAAGCTAATTTATTTCCCATGGATCACAATAAAAAAATCCTCATAGGTATAGTTTGTGTCTGCACGATCGCTAGTGGTTGGTTCGCGATTATTCATATCGATTGGCTGAGCAAAATTCAGGATGTCGTTCAAGCATCGGGGGCTTGGGGAGATATGATTTTTGTAGTTGCCTACGCGATCGCCACTCTGCTGATTCTACCCGTAACAGCCTTTAATATTGCTGGGGGAGCACTTTATGGTGGGGTCGAAGGTTTACTACTCACATCTATGGGGGCTTTACTTTCAGCATTATTAGGGTTTATGTTAGCGCGATCATTGGGGAGCAGATTTATGCGCCTTGAGGAGCGGTGGTCAAATGTAGGGCAGGGCTTGATGGTTGGAGGGATAGCCTATTCCTTTGCCTCAAGGCTATTTCCTTTAATTCCCTATGGCGTAGTCAGCATTGCCGCAGGTTTGAGTCCGATCAGACAGCGTGATTACTTGATCGGTACTTTACTAGGAACACCGCTGGGGATTGCCCCTTTTGTATTTCTCGGTAGTACTGGCGTACAAATGAGTTCCAATCACGATGTGCTACCTTTATTGGCAAGCAGCTTAGGATTAGCGCTACTAATCGCAGCAAGCACTTGGTATCAACATTCTCAAAAAGTAAGGTCCGCAGATAACACCGACAACAAAACAGATCAAAACATTGCAGGATAGTATTGCAGGATAGTATTGCAGGATAATTATGCAGAACTTACAGAAGCCCCTACAGAAAAAAAACTCTGAGCCTATCTCTGGGAATATCTCTGAGCAGAATTCAGAAAAAAACGCTTTGGGGAGTCTTAACAATTATCAAACTTCATGGGATTTGTATCTAATCTTGGGTGCAGTCGGGATTTTTGCGATCGCGGCATTGCTACATTTTTGGCAATTAGGGACGGTTCCCTATCCCATTTTTGATGAAGTTCTCTTCGGCAAATATGCTGAAGAATATCTAGATGGCAATCCGACTTGGGAAGGACATCCCCCGCTAGGTAAGTTCTTCATCATGCTCGGTATCCTAATATTTGGGCGTAATGAAATTGGTTATCGCCTTCTGAGTGCCTGTTTTGGCTCGATTGCTCCGCTGCTATTGATTGGATTGGTTTATCGCCTAACTCACAAACGTAATTTTGCCTTACTATCAGGTCTATTCCTCTGTAGCGATGGGTTATTTTTAGTGGAATCCCGCACGGGGTTGTTAAATATATTTTTAGTTTCCTTTGGCATAACCTCACAAATTTTTTTAGTAGCAGCTTTAGAACAAAAAGGGAAATTACGTACATGGCTGCTTTGTTGTGCAGGGCTAATGCTCGGTGCATCCACTTCTGTAAAGTGGAATGGTTTGGGATTTAGCCTATTAGTATTTTTAGTTGTTTCATTAGTATGGATAATTGCCAAATTCTTCCCCAAGAATTTAGCCAAACTAGGGATTTTTAGAGAAATTACGACACTGTATTGGTGGCAATATATCCTTGGTTTCGTATTAGCCCCGTTAGCATTCTATTTAGTCCAATGGCTCCCCCTATTTATACTTAACCCAGGTGGAGTTGCTCCTGAAACAGGCTTAGGGGCGATCCACTCATTTTGGGAATCGTTAGTGAGAGTCCAAAACCATATTATCTGGTGGCATAATACCGCAGAAATGATTAGTACTCCCGAACATCCCTCCCATCCCTATTGTTCGACGGTAATTTCATGGCCAGTCTTAGCCAGAACTGTCGGTTATTATTTTCAAGACCGAGATGGTTATTTCACGGTGATGCAGGGGCTGGGAAATCCAATTTTGTGGTGGTTTTCGACGATCGCCATAGTTTTCATAACTATTACCTCTCTTTTACCGAAGTTTCAAAAATTTTCTAATATTGGTAGTAATAACTATTTGCTTTTGGGATATTTCGCCAACTACGCACCTTGGCTGCTCGTAAAGCGATGTCTCTTTGTCTATCACTATTTATCATCGGCAGCTTTTAGCTTTGTGGCTTTAGCATGGATTGTCAGCCAGATGCTCGATAGAAAGGGAATAGTTAGTTATCTAGGCTATGTAATTATCGCTTTAGTCCTATTAAGCCAAATTTTCTTTTTACCGATTTGGATTGGTTTACCCGTGTCCCATAGTGCTTTTTACGAGCGAATGTGGTTTATGCCAGATAGCGTGCCAGGCTTTAATTGGATCTGATTTTCCTCATTGCATTCCTTTTTTAACTGCCAGCATTCCCAAAACATTTTAAGAATCACCTTAATATTTGCCCCAGTAGCCTTGCCAAATCGGCGCGGGAAATGCTGTACTGGTAGCTCAACAATGGGGGATAGCGATGGTTCCCGTAGGAGAAAATGCTCTAATTTAGAGAGAAACTCAGCGCTAAACAAGGCTCCATCAGATTTAATCGGTTTGATCGATTGGTATATATGGCGAGGAAATAGTTTAAAGGCACAATCAATATCCCTAGCTTTGATTCCCAATACCCATTGAATGAAAATATGATAGAGCCACGCATTGACAGAGCGGATAAACAAATCGGCTCGCTTTGCTCGGTAGCCAATCACGATTTTTGATAACAAATTCCCTTCACGATCTTGAATATATGGCAAGAACCGATCCAGATCGCTGATGTCAAACTGTCCATCACCATCGGTCAAGAAAATATATTCATGCAAAGCCCGATCAAATCCACTGCGTAGAGCCGAACCATAGCCCAAGTTGCGGTGATGGTTAACTAGACGAATTTGGGGATTTTGCTTGGCTAAATCTGTCACGATCGCAGGAGTTGCATCGATAGAACCATCATTTACCACAATAATTTCGTAACAGATCTGGCGATCGCTTAAGTACTTCACCGCAGAGGCGATCGTCAAACCAATATTTTCAGCTTCATTATAGGCAGGGAGAACAACAGATAAAGATAGCAAGTTTTTCATAGGGTTGATGGCTCAAATATCAAAGGCGCAAACAGCGAAATTTCTCAAGTAAGTGGCTCCTATCTGTGGCGCACGCTGCGCGTGCGCCGCAGGTTTTAGGTTTTTATATTTAATTAAGGCTCACTTATTTAGCGACTGCCCTCCGATGTTAAAGGAACAGATAACAATGATTGCTGTGATTGCTGTGATTGCTGGCGAAACATACGAAATGTATGGAATAGCATCAGGGCAAACAATGTTACGTTTACAGCACTGGTTATATAGACTACGCTTTGTAGCCATATTTCGGGAATTGCATAAAACAAGTCTTCATAGTTATATCGGAGGTAGGCATAACCCACATTTACAGCACCCGTCAATGTCAATCCCCAATAAAGCCACTTAACGGCAGGAATCAAGGCGATCGCGATCGCCAAGAAAGCCAATCCGTATAGCATGTATCGTTCGTGCATCCTTGTCGGCAGCATAAAAAAGCCAAATAGCATAGTCGAAAGCGCTAGACATTGCCCAGCAAATTGGGCTTGATGATGACGTTGCTGATATAGAAATATCGCTAACCACCCCAGAAGTATGCCCAAAAGACTGAGACCAATTACCTTATAACTAAACCCACCAAAGGTCGTATAGTCGCGTATCCAATTCGCCCAACCCCAAAAATTAAATGCATTTACCGAAGCAAAACTATAGTAATCAGCCGTAGCTCTGAGCAATTTATATAGAGATAAAAATGGGTTGATTATACTCACCACTGCGATCGACCCCACCCCATAAAATGGCAAGATAATCAACCAGATTGCAACTAAACCACCCGCAATAATTGCCCCCCATTTCCACCAAGTTTGACGAAACCATTGAGATAGAACTAAAAATGGTGCAAAAAAAAGTCCTTGCGGTTTGACGATCACCATCACGGCAATGAGCAGCCCTGCTCTCACAACGTAGTTTTGTTGAATCAAATAAAATGCCCACAGCATCAACAAAGTCATAATCCCATCCACCTGTCCCCAAACTGCGGATACAAATAGCATTAAAGGATTAAAAGCATAGATTAGCCCCATTGTATAAGCCTTATCAACGGAAGTATGGGCTTTCAAAATTTGGGCGATCAAAAACGCGGAAGCAATATCAGCAAATACTGGAGGGATTTTAATGAGAATCGTTAATAGCAATCCATCCGTATGACTAAAGCTCGGATCGAAGAATTGATAGATCTTGCCAATCACCCATAGTACATAGAGATAAGTAGGTGGGTAGTCGCAGTTAGTTGAGTAATTATAGAAATTAGCAAATCCTTGTTGCACCATATCTATGGACCAAGCCTTGTATAGATTCATATCTACCCAAAAGGCAATTGGCAAGCTAATCAAAAATAAATGCAAACCTAGAGCGAGCGCTAGCCCTAGATAAAATCTCCGCGAATTTAGTTCTAATGGGGCTGTAGCGATATTAATCATGCAATCGTCTCATTCGAGTTTGAGTTGAAGATATCTTAGGCGATCGCCTTATGCCAAAACTAAAAATGGCTACGCCATTTTTAGTTTTTTCAAACCCTTACTAGGTTTGGTTTTTAACTTGCAAATTTTAACTTGCAAATTTTAATTCACTAATACCAATGCACAAAAGTCAAAAGTGTTGTCACACTTTCGTGCATTGGTTCGTGCATTGGTATTAGTGATCATTTAAATAGCGTAAATGGCGATCGCTATTTAAATTTAAAGTTGAAATTTAAAATATAGCCATCCTAAATCATTTGTAGATTTTTGGGTTTGTGGAAGCGCACTCCTTCAGGGTGCGCTTCCACAAACCATTATGGTTCTCGCAATATCCCGTCAAAATAATTGCAACTTTTGTAACTTGCTTGGGTAATATATTGCAGTCAGGTTGGTAAAAGTTATGTCTGATTCTAAGCAAAGCCGTAAAATCAATCGCTTCTTTGCCGAGTTTATCGCCAAGTTAAGAAAATGGCTGAATAAAATCGGTAGTCCTATTCGCATCAGTCGCCGATTTGTGCGGCAATTATTAGGAGCATCAAAGGGACAAAGGAAGGGCAGTGCGGCTGGCTTTGTATTACCAACTGTGACCTTAGTAACCTTAATTGTCACTTTATTGGTGGTTACGACGGTTGCAAGAACCTCCGAACGAGCCAAAAGCGCATCCAATGCTCGTACCGAACAGGTTTTTCGGAGCGCAGCGACCCCCGTTGTTGACCGAGCCAGAGCGAAAATTAACGCACTCTTAAATGACAGCAACTTACCTCGAACCACACCGCCAGAACTCACTCTAGACACTGTCATGTCCGCCGACAGTGGCAAATATACATTGCCCGATGAAACCCGCCTCCAACTTGTATACGATTTCTTGACCCCTGTTGGTTCTACGGGTACGGCAACCTCTAGCCCAGACGGCAATATTAGTGCAACGACCAGTATCACTGGCAACAAAATTGAAAATCGGGAATATGTATCGACGGCTTGGAAGTTCCCGATCGATACCGACAATAATGGCAAGTTTGACTCCTATGGGCTATACAGTATTCTCTTTCGAGCCCGTCCCCCATCCGTAAGCGATCGCCCAATCGTTCCCATTGAGTCCCGATCCTTGCCCATGGATGAAACCACCCTCTCAGGTTCTTGTGTTTCCACGGGTGGATTGACGAACATCGCTAGCAATGGAGGCTGGTCAACTTCTGGAGATAATAAACTCCGCAAAGCCTTCTTTATCTATGCAGTTACCGTCCCCATTACGGATACGGCAAGTTTTCCTAGCAATGCCTCTCAAAAAGCGCTGTATGAGGTCTATACAGGACCCAGAGCAATTAGTGCAGTAGAACTACAACAAGACCGTGCGCGATCGCCTCAAAACAATAACGCCGTTTTCTTTGAAGGTGATACCGAACTAGTTAACGTTGCCACCTTCCGTATTAATGGAAGAATTTATAGCGCTGGCAACCTCATGGTAGGTGCGGGCAATAATCGCAATATTACCTTTTATCAAGTCAGTAGCTCAGGAGATGACCCCACAAACCCCAACTTGCTTGGCTCCTGCTATTACACCGAAGGAAACAGCCAGATGGTTATCGCTGGTAACGTCGTCGAAGGAGATGCCGTTTATACCGATACGACAGCACTATCTCCAGACAAAACTGGAACGACCTCCAGTGCTACGGGTAATGTTCAGGTACACCTATTTTTGGGTGCGGGGAAACCACCAAATACAACTACTGGTGGGGTCAAACTAATTGACGAAACTACCCAGAGTGTTGATAGTAGCGTAACAGGCAATCTTAGCTCCGATTTGTCACTCAATGACTTTGCGTTTAACAATCGGATTAACATATTGGTAAACGCAGCGATCGCTGGTCGTGGAGCTGTCTCAGTCACCTTCCCCATCCCATCAAACTTTAGTACTAGTAACCTCAATTACGCCAGCAAGCAAGATCCCACTTCCGTCCAAGCCGATCTGGTTGATCGCATTAAAGACGGTGCATTATCCTCTCAAGCGGAAGTGAATGCTGCTAGAATTGCCGCCTATCAGACTTATTTTAGCGCTCGCATCCACAAGGTCTCATTCCGCGAAGTCGCCTTTCAAGGAACAGACACCACTCCTTCAACTTTATTAACAGAAATTGCCGTTCCTGGATTTCCTAACGCCCCCGATCTAGCGCCACCAGTCACTTGGATGTTGCCCAGCTACGCCAATACCAATTTTGGTAAAGCCGCTGGTTCCTACGATCCCGCTACAGGTGCAGGCTTTGATGGCAAAGGAGCAATCACTGATACTGCCAATGGTTACACCCTCCTGAGACCGACATCGGTAACCAATCGTCTTGCCCTTGCCGCTAGCGATCCCAGCTATGTAACCGCCAATACTAGCGAGAGAATGCTGGGCGATCGCGTCCTAGTAGGTAATGGCTTCCCCGCTCAATGGCTTTACGTCAATCCTAGTACCAATATTCTGGGATATGTGAGCAGTTCGCAGCAAAACTATATCACCACAAACTCATCGGTCTTCTGGAACGATCCCAATGAAAGCACCGCAGGCCCCGTCCCCCGCTATCGATACACTCAGTCTATCCCTCTCAGCAATCTCGGTGTAACTGATCGCGGCGGATTTTGGGAACTCTCGGCTGCGGCGGATCCCACCATTACCGATCCGACTAACCCATCTAATACGACTCCTAGCACTTCTCCCCAAACAGGCGGGCTAAGGGTAGTCACCAATGCAGGTATCTATAGCCGTAGACCAGAAGATTCTTTCCTATCGCGTTTCCGTACTGGATTTCAAGATATTACAAATACAGGCTTCAAGATAGATGAATCTAGCGCTCCCCTTTGGAATGGTCAGCCTCAAGACAATCCGATTACGGCTTTTAACGAACTTTATTTTGCCGCAGCTCGCGATACCTACGACACCAATACAGATGGCGAACAAGAGCCTCGCAACTACGTAGTCTGGCCAGACTCCATGCCCATGACAAGTGGAAATGCGAGCGATACTCGTAAAGGCGATCTACAAATGCGTGCTTCGGCAATTTATCACTATAAAAATAGTGCTTATAACGCAGTGGGTGCGCCCACAACCTACCAAAGACCGATCGCCTGTGTCAGCAGTTATTACGATCCCACCAACTCAGGCACGGCTAAGAATTACTCTGGTGCGCCTTGGAATAGTGGAGGTAGTGGACGCTCGAATAATGGCTTAGTCTATGTAGTTGGCAAAACCGCCTCCGATACCAGCGTAGACTTTACCAATATTAAATACGACAACAGCACTGGGCTGTTTTACGATAACTCCATCAGTACGCCTGCATCCTTTATCTACAAATTTGCGGACAAGGCTCGCAACCCTGCTGACAAAACCGCCAATCTTAGCGATCGCCTTGGCTATCAAGCCAACCTCATCTTCCCTAATGGTCGCTTTGTTAATCCGAATCTACGGGAAGTACTCAAAAAGATCGTCTACGACCAAGGCGTATCAACGGCAGCCGCAGCAAAGCTCACGCTGCCACAGCAATCAACCCTTGATGCCAATCTCTGCGCCTTACAGATTCTCGATACAACTCTTAACTTAGCCACAGGCACTCCTCCTACTCCTATTACAGGTATTCAACTGCCCCACGGCACTTTTAGAGAAGCAGCTTTCCTTGATGGTAGAGAAGTTAAGTCCCTCAATCGCAATGAATCCCTCACCGAAGGCGCGAATGGCAACAACACCACTTCAACAGGTGGGCTATACGCTACGGGTACAACTGCAACTAAAAATCGCGGCGATATCTACGATCTAGAAATCGAGCAACGCCAACCCCTTGAAATCCGTACCACAGATATAGACATGGATCGGATGCGCGGATCTACTGTCACAGGTACGATCAACTCTACAGGGGTTGCTACCGAATTTTTGCTACCCTACAGTGGCATCGTCTACGCTAGCCGTGAAGATGCATTGCCTGACTTAAGCTATTACAAGGTTGATGGGAGCGGCAATCCAACTTCAACAACCAGCACCGACCAAAGCAGCCTGAGTTCCACGGATTTTCTGCTTGATCCCACCCGCAAGCCTAGTGGCATTCGCCTGATCAATGGACTACGGCTATGGCGGAGCAGTCTTACCACCGCTAACCTCGGTAACACCAATGGTAGTGTTGCTGTTTCTAGTACCACCTATGCGAGCTACCCTTGGACTACCGCCACTCTGGGCGAAAAGGGGCTAACCCTAGTTTCTAACAATCCCGTTTATGTTAAGGCTCAGTACGATCCTGCGAACGCCAGTGCGACTCCTGGATTTAACAAGCATACACAGCAGGAATTTACCAAAATCCTCAATGAAACCCTATCCAATCCTCCTACAACGGCAGAACTGACGGCAGTATGGAATAATTTCTACACTCGTCATGCAAATAATGGGGCTAGTGACAAGCTCAATGGAAACTTTGCTTGCAGACCTGGATCTAATTCCAACTGTACGACCGGCGATGAATGGCGATCGACGACGGTTTTAGCCGATGCAGTCACAGTTCTATCCGCTAATTTCCGTGATGGCTATCGCAGTGATGGCGACTTTGACCTGCGCAACAATGCCAACACCTCTACTAGCATCAACTGGCAGTCACAGCTAAATCCTTCTGTCTATAACAGCGATACTCTCAAGGATAGTAGCTATGTTCTCGATCTCCGACGGAACGGCTTCTTTAACAACAACTTCGTCACCAGTTCCCCTTGGCTAATTCCGCTCAACTCGGATGGTGGCACGGGTACGACTAGTACGACTTGGATGGGAGCACCTGAGTCATCCACTCCAGTTAATGGCAACATGGCTAGCTACAACGCTAACGGCGTTACGCCCGTACAGCGACGCATTAATTTTAATGAGTACGGCATGGAGATCTGCCGCAAAATCCCTGCTACTGAATGTACCTTCTCCGATTGGGTTAAGGACGGCGCAGGAACCACAACCCTACCAGACTTTACGGCAAATAGCACCACGATCTCTACCCCTGCCGCTGCACCGCGCTATATTGATTCAACCGATTGGCGCTATGCTCGCCGTTTGTCATTCCTCCGTTTTGACGATATCTATCAAGATGGTAACGAGCAACTAATTTTTGCCAGCAGTTGCCCAGGCATCAACCAGTCTTGGCCCCTGCCCATCGGCGTAAAAGATGGCAATCTTGCCACAGGCTATACCTACCCCATGCTCATGGGCTCTTTAGGCGCACCTTTTAGCTTCAGTACCAAAAATAGTTACGGAACAGTTGGTTGTCCAGATTCAGGCATGACTATCGAGCTAGGTAGTATGTCTAGCGGTAGTTTTAGTGCAGGTAATGTGTCACTGCCAGAAGGTCGGAGAAGAGATCAAAACGGTACTACGACAGCTTCCATTGGCTCCCTTGAAACCCAAATAAGTTCAACAAATTTGCCAGCTCCGAATTTATCAGGCTCTAGCGATTCGACGGCTTCACCTAATACTACTGGTAATGTCACGAATAGTCTTGATAATACTTTGGGACAAAGTATATCTTCCAATGGCGTTTCTAATGGTAAACGCAGCACTAACAACACCGTTTACAAACGCTTTGACTTTGGCGTTCGCTTGAATAATCGTGCGTCATTGCAACCAGGGCAAACGGTTAGCGTTGGGGTTACTCTATTCCCACGTACACCTAGCTTATCTACCTCTAACACTTACCCAGGGGTACCTGGCGATCCTTTCCCCTTACTATCTGACAATACAGGTGCTCCAGGGACTCCTCCAGCCTCAACCCTTGCCATCAACACTAAGCCTACTTTTACGGTTAGTGGTAGCACCTTAACAGCCACAGCATCCTTTACTAAGGATACTCGCGTAGCTGTAAGTTCAACAGGTACACTTCCTTCGCCTTTAAAAACAGAAACTGCTTACTACGTCTTAACTACGGGGACATCTTTCCAACTAGCAAACGTCCCTAATGGTACTCCGATTACGCTTTCAGGTGGTAGTGGCACGCACACAATTACTATACCTAAAGCTGATTATCTCAATGCTTTTTACAATGCCTCGACCGTCGCCATCAATGGTGTAGCCGCAGGTGCAGCCTATCCTTGTAACCCCACCCTACCTGTTGCCTCAAACTCTACGCCCGCACCGATTAATCCTTCCTGTACGACGACGGTAACATGGACAGGAAGGGGTTCAGTGCCCTCCCCTGATAACGATCCTGATATCAAAACCCTATCGGTCTTGGTTGTACGCGACAGTTCTGATGAACTGGGAAGTGAAGAGTTTAAGGTCAGTATCGACAATATTAACGGCAGTAACGTAATTTATGCGTCAGGTGCAGCGGGTGGTGGCTATTCTGCCACTGGAGTTGCACCATCAGGTGTTAGTAGTGGTACTACATCTAATCAATCTCTACGACGTGGCATCATCACTAACGATAATCCCAATACCTTTAGTGGTAGCGCTAACTGTAACACCAGTACAGTTCTTGATAATAACGACGATTTCTACGTTGCAGCTAATTCAGTTTGTCCTACAGCAACAGCAACTAATACACCAAGTATCTCTCCGACACCTACGTCTACTCCTATTGTCGCAACACCTACGGCAACAGTAACACCTACGGCAACAGCATCGCCAACTAAAACGGCAACACCTACTAAAACAGCTACTCCTAGCAACACGCCAACGGCTACGGCGACACCTACAGCAACACCTACGGTAACAGCAACACCTAAGGGTGGTGGTGGCTCTTCGTTACCCAATCAACCTGTATTTGCGAGCTTGCCTGATCTATCTAGCAAACATGCTAAGGGATTGGCGGGTATGCCTTTATCAATCATTGCACCTCCTGCGGCTGCCTATCCCTTCTATCACACACCCACCTCGTCAGATTCCTATCCCCGTGTATTCACGGCTCCATCATGGAATGGCAACAGCGGTAGTGCGATCGGGCAATACGTATGGGGTAATGGTCTACCCTTCAGTTTCGATCCTGTTTCCGACTACTTTACGTCTTCAGGACATAGTTTCCTAATTGGTCAACCTGTAACGCTAAGAGTTAATAGCAGCGGAGCATTACCATCGGGCTTCGCATCTGGAACGACCTATTACGTTACTAATGTATCGGGAAATACATTCCAGCTTGCTTCCACGGCGGCTCTAGCGACAGCTGCTACGCCTACACCCATCGTTGGTACGACAACGGGATCGGGACAGCTTCAGGTCTTCCCTATTAATAGTTTAGACAATAGCCTTGAACCTGCTTGCTCGACTAAAAATCCATTCCCAACCTCACCTGCTTGCTCTACCACAAATTCATCTGCTGTAAGAGATGTACTTATTTTCCCTGAGGTTCCCCCTCTGCCCCAATCTAGTGGTGAGACACCGATGCTGCCAGGAAACCTCGCTGACACCACAGCAAACAACAGCAACAACTCGCAGATGAGTAATTCTCGACCACCAACAGCAGATAAGACCCTGTGGTATCGCTCGGCTTATTCCGACGGTAATTGGCTCGGAGAAGGCAATGGAGTCGTCTATTCTACTAATAATCTCTTTATTAATAATTTGAGTTTCCCCGCGATCGGCGGTGGCTTCTCTGGAGATTTAAAAGCGAACCTGAGCTCAATGGGTAGGTTGATATTGCCTGAAACAGTTTGTATTGACTCAACCGCTGGTTACGTGGATGCTCGTTGTAGCTCAAAGATATTCACCTTTAACACTAGTACCTATGCCGATACCACGGCTTCGCCAGCGTCAACAACCCTACTCAACTTAAACCTTCCCTATAACCCCCATTTCCCCAGCGACAACAACAGCAGTGGCAATACAACAAGCGGGGTTACACCAGCTACTAGCTATACTGTATGTGGCGGTACTGGCAGTTCTAATGCATATCAGACCGTAGACAAGGTATTTA
Organism: Pseudanabaena biceps PCC 7429; assembly: GCF_000332215.1. Lineage (GTDB taxonomy): Bacteria > Cyanobacteriota > Cyanobacteriia > Pseudanabaenales > Pseudanabaenaceae > Pseudanabaena > Pseudanabaena biceps. The sequence goes on along the minus strand of NZ_ALWB01000036.1, from coordinate 8,357 downwards.
GGGACGCAACTGGTGCAGTTAGCTCAACTCAATACAATATTTCCTCTGGTAATTGTGCGACAGGTACAAATAGTCCAAGTGCAGCGATCGCTACCTTTATGGGTACGGCTCCCACTGGTGGCAGTGGTACTGCTTTGACGGGTGGTACTGGCTTACGAAGTGCGCAACTGATTCCAGGAAATACTGGGACTAATGCTTTCGTCGGTTTACAGCCAGACGCTTCCACTAATATCAACGGGACGACTACTCCTGCGGTCAATTTGGGAACAACTGCATTTACTGCAAGCAATCTATTGACGGGTACATTCACCGTATCGGGTGGGCATAACTTGGTAAATAACGAACCAGTAACTTTATCTGGCGGTTCTCTTCCAGGAGGATTGCTCGCCAATACGACTTACTACGTTCGTGATGTAATTGCAGGCAGCTCGGCAACAAGCTTACCGACTACCTTTAGGCTGGCAAATACTCCAGGAGGAGCAGCTCTGATCTCGCCTTTTCTAACGAGCCTTGGTTCGGGCAATATCAGCTCTAATATCAATCTGTCCTTGAGAGCGACTAATACCTATGCCAAAAACAAGGTTCATGTCTATAACTTGAAAAATCTTGGCACGTTGAGTACGAATAATACCAATATCAGAACGCTCTCAGGCACTTTGACATTCAGAGCCAACTGCGCCGATCCAATTTCAGGGGCTGACAGCACTTGCACGCCAACCAGCATCCGTAGAGGTGACGATCCTGTCTTCATTATGATGGCTGACGCAAACGAAGACATTGTATTTAATAGCTTCCGTGTCCAGCTAGATGGAGTCAATCCGAATAATATTTTCTGGGTCTTCCCCAGAACTAGCGCCACTCCATCGATTACGGCGAACCCCACCACCGACATAATTACAATTCCAACTGCAGCAGCTGCCGATTTCCCTAATGGCAAACCCGTTTATCTATCTACCACTGGAACTCCTCCAGGAGGATTAGCCACTGGAGGAACCTATAGTCCACAGGTCTACTACGTTATAAATGCAGTCCCTGCTTCGGGCACTTTCCAGCTTGCAAATACCTTAGGTGGTACAGCGATCGATCTAACTAGTGCAGGTACTGGTACAAACAGCATAAGTGCAGCCAATGTAACTTTTTCTGGTACTGCGGGTCAGCCCAGTGTATTGACGGGCAACTTTATCGGGACAATGCCAAGCAGCGGAGCTACAGCATCGAATACTACGGATATAGCCGTCTTAGATGGCTATACCTCGTTCCGAGGCGTAAGGTTCTTAGGATTTTATGGCATTGAATCTATGATTAGTGACAATGTCCTGATGACAGCCATGACTCAGGTAAATCAACCTGCCTTGCTACCAGTACTACAGCTTCACTTCCCGAATGTCACCAGTCCAGCAACCACGATCGCTCAAGCTGACAATAACGGCAGTGGTATCAATGGTGTACCCTCCTCCAGCACTGGACAATGGACAATACGTCCAACCAAAACGGAGGTCAATGTTTACTTCGTTGCTGGCGCATCGCCATCGAGAAAGGGCGTAAGTTATACAACCTCTAGCTCGATCAATTTGACAAACACAGGAGTAAGCCCCAATACGTCAGTATCTTCAGGGGAAACTGGTGGAGGCTTAGCCAACTTTGTCCGCTTCCTTGAAAACTGGCATAACGTTCCTATTAAGATTTCGGGCGGATTTATCCAAAATTCTCGGAGTAAGTTTGCCACTGCGCCCTACGCAGCATCAGCACCTTTAGTACTGAGTAGTAGTGGAGCCTATGGCAGTGGAGCCGTCTATGGTGATCTCAAGACTATCTTTATCAACCCAGTGCAACCCTCCACTAGTTCATTGGCAAATGCAGGTATGAGTGGTTTTGATTTGTCTTACCAATCCATTACGAGCGCTCCTCAAAACATTCCCTACTATGCAGCACCGATTCGCCTCTGGGGCTATGATGTGGGTCTCCTAACCCAGCAACCAGACCTCTTTGCCCAACGTTTCGCTGTCCCGATCGCTGGAGCTAATGAGTTCTTTAGGGAAGTCAGTGGTGACGACCCTTGGGTAACATCTTTACTATGTGCCCTAGAACCCCTCGATCCTACGGCAACTAGCCCCAACACTTCGACGGTTAATGCTGGCTTAAAACAGAGTGTAGGTACTGATCCTACGCTATATGTCAAGCGAGTCCTGAGAGGAGGAGATCGCCGCACTGACTGCGATAGGACTACCTATGGTACTACCACCGCAGGCGACACACCCAACATTGTGTATAAGTAACGACCTTGGGTAGGTAAGGTAAGGGTAGAAAACAAATTATTTCTCACCCTTACCAAATAAAATCAAATTAATACCAATTCACTGAAGTGAGCCAACACTTAAATGAATTAAGATAAATGAATTAAAAACCAAACCCAGTAAGGTTTTGAGATTTCAAAAATGGCTACGCCATTTTTAGTTTTGGTATAAAATAAAATCCAATTAAAGTTCTAATTGAAATTCTAATTAAAAATTCTGAGTTATTATCCTTGTTCTTGAAAGATGGTGGATTATGGGCAATCTCAATATTCAATCTATGAACGATCGAACTCCACGAACAAATATGCAAAAACTGCACAAAGTATCAAAGATCGCGATCGCCCATCATCTTGCCAATCTCGTCAAGAACGGACGGTCTAAAGTTTTATCCCCTTCTGACTCAGGCTTCTCTTTACTGGAATCCCTTGTCGCAGTGGCGGTTGTCGGAATTTTAATTGCCGCAATTACCCCGATGGTTGCCCTCACAACTTCCTCGAGAATTAATTCCCGACGGGTAGATCAGGCCACCCAAGCGGCGCGATCGTATATTGATGCAGTCCGTGGCGGAGTAATCGATACAACTAACTTCCCCAGCAATTTGGTAAAAAATAATGCCGTTGCTGGCTCGGCAAACGCTCAAGCTCAATATGTCTTTGACTCCATTGCTGCGCCAACTCTTACAACCTTTCCCATCAATAGTACAGCTTGCCAAAATATCGCTAATAATGTCCCTTCAGGCACTGTACAAGGTATTTGTGTTTCTCCCAATGGCAATTCCTACAAAAGTGGGAATCCTCAAGAATTTTATAGTGATCCCCAAAACTTTTTTATCCAGCCAATGCGGAGTGGTCCCCTCAACACAGTGACTACGGCTTCTACGGATTTGAAAAATCAAGGGTTCTGGCTAGCAGTTAGGGTCTATCGTGCTGACGCTCTGTTTAGTGGTTTAACTCTGCTAACGGGTACAGAAACAGCTTGCTCTCGGCAATCTTCTTTTGGTAGTCCCCTTCCCAGAAACTGCCCTTTAGTAACTATGCGATCGCAGATATTACCAACCGTTAATGCCTCCAATCTTGACAATATCCGAACGGGTACTGGCTCAAATTAGTAAAGCAAAGGAGTCCATGCTATGAAGAAACTTCTCCAAAATTTATTGTCTCGGCAGCGCAAGGGAATATCGCGATCGCCAAATTCTCCATATTTAAAAAAAAATCGGCGAGGTTCGGTATCTGGTTTTACCTTAATTGAGTTGCTAGTTGCTTCTTTGATTGCGGCTTTAATGGTAGCTACCCTACTGAGCTTCTTGCTAGGGGTGCTAGATAGCGATCGCAAAGAAACGGCGAAAGCCAACGCTCAAGAAGAACTACAGGCTGCCATTAGCTACATTGCTGACGACCTGCAAGAAGCCACCTATATTTATGGGGCTGATGCCCTAGCGGCGATCAACGATCAGCTTCCCCACCGACAAGGGATCGCCGATGGCGGAACTATTAACACCGATTGCAACTCAGGCAATCAATGTACTCCCGTCTTAGTGTTTTGGAAACGCTATTATTACGACCCAGCCTCAAGCCAAAGATACACCAAAACAGGAGCATCACAGATTGTTGGATGTATGCCATATATTGACAATCCGACAAGTGCGCCAACGAGTAAACCCTTAACTAACTGTACCTCCAATAACACCACTAACAATCCTTACCAAGTTCCCTATGGTATGGGAACCTATACCAATTCTCTTGTCGCCTATTACCTAAAAAATGATGCAAATTTAGGTAGCACTTCTTGGTCAAATACAGCCCGAATTTTACGCTGGGAACTGAAGGATGGCTATCAATGGTATTGCAGTACTGGCGGGACGATCACGGATACGGGAAACTGTCCTACTACAAATGCAACCAACCGAGACGGTGCTGGCAATCTAGCGCCTGCCACTCCTGCCAACTCTCCACTGATTACTAGTCCAGTAACGCAGCAAGACACTAGTAATTATTTTATAGTTCCCGACAAAGGATTTAATCGAGTCAGTTTTGCGGGTACTGGTAGTCTGTCATCCCAAGCATCAGCATGGAAAAAGTTTGATTTTTTCAGCTTTACAACCAATCCGTTTGTAAGTCTCGTAGATTTTATGGATGATACAGTCTATAGCTCTAGTCAAGGGGGCAACAGTAACGCCGCAGGTACTGGCTCGACGGCAGTTGCCTCGGCAGGAATTAATGTCCCGATCGGCAAGAACATTACTATTTCAGGAGTAACTACTACTACCAATCCCGACTGTGACGATCCTTCGGTAGGCGTGGGAAATATTAATCCTCTATCCCTTACGAATACAACTGGTGTAGTGACACAGAGAGTTCCCGCTGACTTTTCCGACTTTACAACATCTAATCCTTCCCGACTTAGCAGTTTTTATGTATGTGTCGCTCCTGAAAGCGTTACCGCCAGAGTTTACCTAAGAGGTACTGCCCTAGCTCGCTTAGCCAATCCCCCCGCTGCTGCATCTTCTCGTCCTCCAACAGCTAACAACAACACATTTTTCCCGACGATAGATGTACGAGCCTTCGGTCGCAGTGCCATTGGCATTAAGCAATAGTCATTTCAGCTAACTTCAGGGAAAAGAACCATGCTCAACTTTAATAATTTAGGAATTTATTTAAGATTGCCACTAATTAAATTTGGCTATTTTTTGGGGAATTTACCGCACATCCTCAAAAAATATCTACAACCATTGAAAACTAAAAGCAGATACTCAAAGCATCGCGATCGCTATGGTAAGTCTCTCGGATTTACGCTGTTAGAGCTTCTGGTAGTCATGGTTATGGTGGGCATTCTTAGTGCGATCGCTGCACCATCTTGGTTGAGTTTTGTGAATAATCAACGGCTCAATGCTTCGCAAACCAAAGTTTTTCAAGCCATTAAAACCGCTCAGTCAGATGCCAAAGCAAGACAATCTAACAATAAACAAACTACTCAGAGCGCTACCCAAAACTCCACTACCTATAGTACGCGGACTAGGATTACCTTTGTTGATACTTCTACCTTTCGGCTCGATAACGTGAGAAGTAATGGAGGTCTACAATCTTTAGATCAAGGTATAGTCTTTGCCTCGGTAACTAATACCCCAAATAATATCCCCACCGATCCCAATGGCTATAAGTATATTGAGTTCGATGCGAGGGGCTTTATCTACGATCCCAATTCTAACCAGCTTCCTATTTGCATTAACCTCAGCACATCTAATCCCACTGGCGCTCAGAATACAGGTTGGATAAGAATTCAAACTATACTTGGTGCTCTATCCACAGGAAAGAAACCAACCACTTGCTAGGAGATATAGCTACAGTCACTTGACTTAGGACAAATCCAACCCCAAGAATTGACTGACGACGCTTCGCGTCGCCAGTCAATTCTTGGGGTTTATGTCCTAGTACAGGCGACAGTTATATTTGGCGATCGCAATGCAAATTTTGACTCATACCAAAGCTCAAAATGGCTACGCCATTTTGAGCTTTGGTATGAGTCCTATTTTAAGGCTGCGACTAATCACCCATAGATTCACATCTATAACCCCTATTAAATCAGTTGATTTTCGGTAAGCAGATAAACAAAAGTTGTTTTGCTATAATTTAACCAATAATCATCAGATTTAATACTGAAAGCTATGGGCGCATATCGAAAGAGGAAAAGGCTTCGCCATCACGGAATTTTAGGGTTTACACTTCTCGAAATCTTAGTTGTGATGATTAGTATCGGCATACTCGCGGCGATCGCGGCTCCATCTTGGCTCAGCTTTGTCAATAACCAAAGACTTAACTCGGTCCAAAGCATTGCTTTGAGTACCCTCCGTATAGCGCAAAGCAATGCCAAACGCACCCAAAGTATGTGGCAGGCAACTTTTAGAAATACCACTAGGTTTGCGCAATATGCCGTTCATCAGTCTCCCACGACTTCTACCGATGCAGCCTATTGGAATAATCTCCCTTGGCAAAATTTTGAGGAAGGGGTCAGAATTGTGGACAATAGCGAACCCGAACCGCGCACGACCTTAACTAAACTTACGGCAATTCCCGAACCAGATGTATATCGGGTGCAGTTTAAGCATCAGGGCAATCCTAATGGCTTAGGAGAATTAGGTCGGCTTACCTTTGTTTCTAGAGCTGGCGATCGCAAAAAATGCGTGATTGTTTCCACAGTATTAGGTTCCATACGTCAAGCTGAAGGTACGGAGTGCAATCAGGCTTAAAAATTTTATTTCTTTCTAGGTTTAGGAATAATTGACTCAATGGGCAAATCTTCACTGAGAAAATAGGTAGCTGCCTTTTCACTCACGAGCATGGCTTTGGCAAGAAGCGATCGCGAGGAGCTATTCGAGGGAAGGTAAAGCTGGATAATTTTGCGTTTAATTAATGGGGATTGTGGAGTAAGAGAGTTACGAGCCTTGCGCCATTCCGCATCGGAGCGACAAAACAGGCGTAGAGCCAAATCGACGGTAGGCTGCTTGCAATTGTGGTTGTCATTATTCAGAAATTCATAAAGTCTTTCGTAACGGCGACTAATTTCAGGAGCAAGGCAGAGGACTAGCAGATCTCGATCGAATCGATCAAGTTCTAAGCGATCGCATAGGGCGGGGATCGCGAGGCGGATATTTTGTTCGCGACTAGCTTCTAGGCGATCGCCAAAGCGTCCTAGGGGGTGATTAGTCTGAGGCGGATGTTTGGGGAGTTGACTACCACCTTTAGATGGGTCGATCGCAATAAAACCTTTCCACCAATGACTAGTGGAGCGATCGGCTGCATTTTTGGCAACGCGATCGATTTCTCGATCGGTTTGACGCTGTTTCGCTAGCGATCGCATAAGTACGCGATCCAGCCAAGCAAGTTCCGCTTTAAGGTATGACCAGTTATCGGCAAAGGGTTGAACTTCAGGAAAAGCAGGAAGCTCACCCGTATCCGCAATCATGCTATGCCTCGGCGTAGAGTACCGCGAATAAAGAATCCGACCAAGATACCAAAAGTACCTAGGGCGATCGCGGCCTCGATCATTGTCATATCACCCCAAGGAGCCGTAAAAATTACGCTATTCCAAGCCCATGTGGCATGGCTATACACATAACGAATTGGCTCGATCGCCCAAGATAATGGATTCAGGCTGGCAATCCACTGCAACCAAGTAGGCATGAAGGCAAGTGGCGCAAGGGCGGTGCTCGAAAACATTAAGGGCAAATTCACCAAGAAAATAAAGGCAAGCATCTCTTGATGTCCGGGCATGGCAAAGGCAAGCCCCAAACTCAACATCGTAAAGTCCACGATCAGGAGCATCAAAATAAACGACATGACTGCCAAACCGCTCAAGCTTGGTAAACCTGCCCCCATGAATCCACTGACCGAAACGATCGCTGCTGTTTGCACCATGCTCAGCGCAATAATAAAAATTGCCGAAGCGACAATAATTGAAAAACGGGAAACTAGGGGCGCAACGAGAATCCGATTCAGAAATCCAAATTCGCGATCGAACAGCATCGGCAATCCCGAATTCAGCGCACTGCTGAATGCTGTAAACACCACGATCCCCGCCGCCAAAAACTGTACATAGGTCTGATCGTCTCCAACTAACCCCTTAGGCAACCCGCTAAATAATGCTCCAAACAAAAGCAACCACATCAAGGGCTGCAACACTCCTGCAATCAAGGTAGTGGGACGGCGACGCAATTGGATAAATAGGCGTTTAGTTAGGGCTGTCACTTCTTGAAGAAAGTCCGCAGACCAAGAATGCGGCGCTTGGCTTTCAGGGACAAATTGATTTTCAGGTGGGGCTGCTTGGGTGGTAATAGGGGAAAGGGATGTTTGAGTCATATAGTTATCTGGACAAATTAGCCACAGTATCAATCATAACGTTAAGTAACTGAGCATAATTAAAAACCATAGCTAAAACCTATGGCGCAAGCGATGCTTGCGCCACAGGTTTTAGGTTTTATACCAAGGTAAGAAATGGCTACGCCATTTCTTACCGCGCTTTGCGCTCAAACCCAAACCAAGGAAATTTTTGAAAGCGTTGCGAAGCAAC
>NZ_ALWB01000035.1 GCF_000332215.1 Pseudanabaena biceps PCC 7429 | reverse complement strand
ATTCGTCATGTTGGCTTAAATTTACTTCCCGTAGAACAAAAAACTAAGGTCGGAGTCAAGACTAAACGACTTAAAGCTGGATGGGATGACAACTATCTCAAGCATATACTTAACGCCTTAAACATAGTTTCACCTTAGTCTTCGTTATTTATTCATGAACGTGTGCGGTTGCCCTATATTGAACTAAAAGAGATTATGCGAGTCTTGTAGAGTATGGTACAATCGCGCCCAATTTCCTTATTCCCGCTACCTTCGGCTAGCAAGTATATGAGACTCCCCACACACACAACCCCTCTTCGTAGCTTTGCCTTTGGGCTAGCCTCGCTCTTGAGTATTAGCGCGAATCTGCTAATTAACTTTAGCAGTGCCAGCAATGCTCAGTCTTTCCCTAATGATTCCGTAACAGTCACACCAGTAAGCGCTGGTGCTCAGTACCTCGTATATTTACCAAATGTAGCCAATGTTAAACAGGCAAAGGTATTAGCTCCCGATGCATTTATCAGCCGCTTAGATACGGGTGAGCAAGTCGTACAGTTAGGACGCTTCAATAACTTAAATCTAGCGCAACGTCGAGCCGCCCAATTCAGTCAAGCAGGGCTCGCTCCCCAAATTAAAACCGTCCAGAGTAAATTTGCAACTGTTCCCAGCAGCACCGTTCAGCCCATAACCACAACTACTTCTTCCGCGCCAATCCCCGTCGAGTCAGTCCCCATTCAGACAACTCGCACCGATGCCTTGCCAAATGTACCAGGGTCAGAGCTACCGAGCAACCAAAGCAACGCGATCGAGATCGTGCGATCGCCACAACCAGTTTCTCAGCAAAGCCAACCGATCCCCATTCAGAATGCCAATCAGCCGATCGCCAGTCAAGGTATCGTCAATACCTCGCAACTTCGCTATTTCGTGATTATTCCGACAGGACAAACCTCAGAATTACAGCGCGTACAAGCGATCGCCCCCAGCGCCCAGCTACGTTCTTCCTATCGCGGTACCTATATCGAAGTTCAAGGCTATCCCGATCGCCCTAGCGCCGAAACCCTGAACCTGACTATTCGTCGTCAAGGATTTGACAGTCGAGTAGTGTTTTTCTAGCGTAAATTTTTTAGCGTAAATGTCGAAACAGTGCGGCAATTTCAGACCTCCTCGCTCTGGAATTTACCGAACCGTGCCGATTAGTGACATAATGTATGGGAAAACTTAGGATACAACTGATACTGCTATGTCAGAGGGAAAAGGATTTGGCTTTGGTTTAGGCAAAATGAAAGAAGCCTTCCAAAAAGCCCAGCAAATTCAAGAAGGCGCTAAAAAGCTGCAAGAAGAATTAGATCAACTGCGCCTAACGGGTGAATCGGGTAGTGGTTTGGTGAAGGTAACTCTAAGCGGTAACCAAGAACCTCAAAGCGTAGAAATTGCTCCTGAAGCGTTGAATGAGGGTGCAGAGGTTTTATCAGACTTGGTACTCGCCGCTCTTAAGGATGCCTATCAACTTTCTACGGGTACGATGAAACAAAAGATGGAAGATCTTACTGGTGGTTTAGGTTTACCCGCAGGCTTCTAACGGTTTAAGAAGCGTGCGAGGCTCGCTTCTTAAATTAGACTAAGAATTTTACTTGATATTTTTATGATTAATAATCCCGCTTTGCGTGTACAGCGCCGAAATCAGCCCGCAGCAATTATTCCTACTCAACAGCAAGCGTCGATTCTTGACTGGCTCGAGTCAACGGGTCGGCTCATCGCTAGAGAAGGCACTGAATCTAGCTTAAAGTTTGATGATGAAGCTGAAGAATTGAGTGAATTAATGTTGGGTGACGATCCTAGTTACATCGATGATGATGACGATCTCGATGATGACGATGTTGATTAAGTTTCTATGGCAAAAAAACAGAAATTTCCCCATCTGATCGGTTCAAAATGGACTGCCGAGCAGGAAACCTTCGGTTGGAGACATTTTGTTGTTGTCAATCGCAAAAATGAAGGAGACTTAGTTTTTGCCGAGATTAAAGCCGCCTGCGATGACTCTGTGAGGTTTTGGCTCAATGCTAAAGCCCTAAATAGGCGATCGCTATGGTCGCCTGGATGGAAAACCTTGCAAGAAATGTAAAAAGTCTGTACTTGAGCGCAGACTTTTTACCTATAAGTAGCTAGCCTACCAAAACCCATAAAGTTTCGCCCCTACGGGGCGAAACTTTATGGGTTTTGGTAATTTATTTTGCACAAGCACTTAGATAAGTATCTGAGCATAATTAAAGCCCCAAAACCTATAGCTCACGCGCAGCGTGAGCTATAGGTTTTGGGGCTTTATATTTAATTGCGCCTAGCTACTTAGATTAATAGATCAATAGATGGTTAGTATGATTAAACCTTTGCTAAGGCTTTGATATTCATTAACTTCAGGAAGCGATCAAAATTAAAATGCTTGCCCATCATGTCGCAAATACTAGTCACCTTTACCCCTTCATGCAATCGCACCTGACCGAGGCAACCTTCGATAATGCTAACGGTGCTGAGGGTGTCTTTGCTAACGGCGAGAATCGGTACGCCTAATTCCATGGCCTTGTGAGCGACATCCTCATTTACAAAGGGACGACCCGTTAAAATTAGACAATTTGTAGAGGTTTCAAGCGCCGCAAACTGAAGATCGATCCGACTACTGCCTGTAATTACCGCTTTATTGTAGGACTTACGGAAATAGCTTTGTGCCGAACTAACATCCATAGCACCGATTTTTAGTTCTTCGACCATGATTTTGCCAAGATCGATGTTTTCGGGCTGGCAGAGAATACTTGCACCAAGCTGCTCAATGATCTCGGAGACGCTGACGCTTCTTAGGGTACGATTTTCGGGCATCAGGGCAAATACGGGAATGCCTTGATTTTCGAGGTATGGGTGCAGAATTTCGATCGCAGTTTCGTACTGCTCGTCGGGGATATCATTAATTACCACACCCAAGAGGCGATCGCCAAAACGTCGTTTTGCCATGAGAATATGATCTACCACCAACAGAGAGCCAAACCGCATCACTAATAGAATTGGAGCTTCAAGATGGACTGCCATTTGCTCTAAAGAAAGCCCAAAAATCGCCCCTTCCGCAGTATTGGCAGGAGCTTCAAGAAAGACGATATCGCCTTCAATGATTTCTTTATATTCTTCAAGCTTATCGCTGTAATCAGCCGTATCTTCACCAGATAGGCGGCGCTGGAGGGCAGAGCGGTCAAGATTAAGGAGGGTAGGGCGCAAAAGTGACTGTGGCAAGCTTAAGGTTTGCTTAATAAATTCCACATCAGCTTCACTGCGCTCGGCTGCTTCGGGTAACTCCTTGGTCGTAAAAGTACCAATTGGTTTTCCGTAGCCAACTTTGTAACCCTTGGCTTGCAAGTTGTATGTTAATCCCAGAATTGTTGCTGATTTTCCACTGCCCGATCTAGTTGAACCAATCAGCAAATGCTTAGCCTGTGGCACGTCTTGCCCTCTAAAAAATGATTACAAACTTTACTGGATTGTATTAAAGCCTACATCCTGTTTGCCTATTGTAACTGATGGACTGTTACGGATACTTTTTGATCTTGGTCGATCTTGACCGATTATGCATCAATTATGCATAGGGATTATGCAATATTTCGATAAGAAACCATCAGAACTACTACCGAAATATTGCGTCGCTCACTCGACAAGCCTCCGCTACTTCCTTGGGATCGTGAACCCGTAAGATATCTGCTCCTCCCGCTATGCCAGCACTACAGGCCGCAATCGTTCCCAAAAGGCGATCGCTAGGTTCTGGGCGATCGCATAATTTACCGATAAAGCTTTTGCGGGATACTCCTAGTAATAGGGGTGCAGGGATCGACTGGAAGGCTCGCAAATTTCTTAATAGTTCGAGATTATGATCAAGGGTTTTGCCAAAACCGATACCAGGATCGATCGCAACTAAATGTTTGGGAATGCCGCAGGACTTAGCGACAGAAATTGCGTCGGTGAGAAATTGCTGAATATCCTTGACCACATCACGATATTGGGGATTAATTTGCATAGTCCTTGGCTCCCCTTGCATATGCATCAAAAAGATGGGGACTTGTAACTTACCCGCCAGAGGCAACATTTCAGGATCTGCTCTACCTGCGGAAACATCATTAAGCATATCGGCTCCTGCGGCGATCGCGGCTTTAGCAACACTCGCCTTCACCGTATCGATGGATATCGGCAGATCAGGATATTCATCTCTAATTGCGGCGATGATCGGCAAAACGCGATCGATCTCCTCGGCAGCGCTAATTGCGGCGGCATTAGGACGGGTCGATTCGCCCCCAATATCGAGCATGTCAATATAGGGGCTCATCTGAGCAACCTGTTTAAGTGCTGCATCTCGCGAGTTAAACTGACCGCCATCGCTAAAGCTATCGGGAGTCACATTCAAAATACCCATTAGATAGGTGCGATCGCCCCAAATGAACTGGCGATCGCGAATTGTCCAATTAGCTTTAGTAGCTTTAGTTAAGTTGCTAGTTAAGTTACTAGTTAAATTATTAGTTGAGTTATTAGTCGAGCTAGCAGTTTTGCTTTTGCTTAAATTCAAGATTTCCACCTCAGATAATTGTAAATATATGGAGGATGTGGAGATTCCTCCTTTACCTAGATATCGGCTAAAACTTGAGCGGGGTGAGGCTCAGCTTTAACGGCAAGATAAATTTTCTCGATTTTACCTTCTGCATCGATCACAAAGGTATTGCGGAAGATACCCATATATTCTTTTCCCATCATTTGCTTTTTGCCATAGCTCTCGTAGGCGGTAGCCACCTTAGCATCCACGTCACATAGCAAAGGAAAAGGTAAGTCAAACTTTTCAGTAAATTTTTGATGAGATTTCGCATCATCGGTACTAACGCCAAAAATCAATGTGTTTTTCGCTTGAAACTCGGCATGGCGATCGCGAAAGCCGCAAGCTTCCTTGGTACATCCTGGGGTATTGTCGCGGGGATAGAAATATAGAACTACCCGTTTGCCCCTAAGACTGGCAAGAGACACAATATTGCCGTGGGTATCAGCCACGCTAAACTCTGGGGCAAGATCGCCAACTTTCAAAGCCATAGATATTTTTTAACATTTGTAATCCAAGAAATATTATGAGGCATTCCTGTGGCAGGAATGCAGCAGGAATAATGGTGAGAAGTAAGTAGCTGAACGCAATAAATATAAAATCAAAAGCCCTGTAGCGCACGCGCAGCGTGCGCTACAGGGCTTTTGATTCTGGGTTTTAATTATGCCCAGCTACTTAAAAATTTGGTATTAGGGACTGGCTATTAATTAAAGTGCCTATGGCTTCGACTACGCTCAGCCAAAGTTATAGCTATATTCACTTAAGTTAGGACATCAAACCCAATAGAGAGTGGCGGCGCTTTGCGCCGCCACTCTCTATTGGGTTTGATTGTCGCAGCTAACGTTGACTACACGGGACAGTTTTTATTCGCAAGCGTCTTAGCTACGGAAAAGCTGTGAAAGAGGTAAGATTCCTTCCTTCTGGGTTTGCAAAACTAAGGCTTTATGTAATGATCTTTGGGAGTCGATCGCCAATGCAAATTTTTGCAAAAATCCTGTGAATCCTTGGCTAAGTTTGTTGCAACAGCATCGCATTATTGCCGTTATTCGCGCTGATAATATTAGTACTGCAAGGGAGATGGCGCTTGCCGCCGCCGCAGGGGGTATCAAGCTCATAGAGATTGCTTGGAATACCGATCGCGCTGAGTCGCTCATTCCCAAATTACAGCAGGAATTACCTGACTGCAAAATTGGGACGGGAACCGTTCTCGATATTGATAGTGCGGAGAAAGCGATCGCCTGTGGTTGTAGCTTTTTATTTACGCCCCATACCAATCCCGACTTAATTGCCAAGGGAGTCGAAAGTAATATTCCTGTGATTGCTGGAGCCTTAACCCCCACAGAAATAATTACCGCATGGCAAGCGGGAGCATCGGCGGTTAAAGTTTTTCCGATTAAAGTGGTGGGCGGGGTTGATTATCTGAAATGCTTACAGCCCGTATTGCGCGATATTCCCCTCATTCCTACAGGGGGAGTTACAATCCAAAATGCGGATCGATTTCTAGCGGCAGGGGCGATCGCTGTGGGCATATCTAGCCATTTATTTTCACCAGAAGCGATCGCTGAGGACGACTGGACGACGATTATTGCGCGATCGCAAGCCCTCATCCAAAAAGTCCAACCATTTCAAAATCAGTAGCTTGGCATGACGCGGCAAGCCCCACACAAGCCCCACACAAGCCCCACATAATTTTATGCAGTATGCAGCCCTAGGTTTAGATGTTGGCAGAAAAAGGATCGGTGTCGCTGGATGCGATCGCCTCGGTATAACCGTGCATGGGATTACCACCATTACCCGCAGATCTTGGGATGAAGATATGGCAATCCTGCGATCGCTAATTTTAGAAAGGGCGATCGATACTTTAGTGGTAGGTTTACCCTACAACATGGATGGCTCCCTCGGTCATCAAGCCAAACATGTTCAAAAATTTGCCAAGGGTGCTGCTAAACAATTAGGTATCTCAGTGGAATTTGTCGATGAACGTCTAACTTCCTACGAAGCCGAAGAAATGATGCGATCGCAGGGGATTTCGACAAGGCACAACAAAGAAATGATCGATCGCAAAGCTGCCGCTCTCATCTTGCAGCAATGGCTGGCTTTAAAGAGTTCTAAGTAATTAGCTCGCCCAAAAACCAGTAGCGCAAGCGCCGCTTGCGCTACTGTCAAGCGATCGCGATATTCCTGCAATTGGCGTGGTAACAAGCTGTAAATGCTGTAAATAGATATGCCACCAAGCCACATCTCTGATATTTCCAAATATGTCCCCTTTGCTGTCATAATGCTTAAAAGCGCCAAAAGCCTTATACAAGAGGGTTTCTCTGAGCTAGTAGTGCTATAGGATACAAAACAGCAATCTATGGAAGGATCGACGATCGTACTTACGGATGACGCAGGTAAGAGCTTGCCTTGCACTGTCGAAACCGCGTTTAAAGTGGACAGCACCGAATATTTGTTGCTGCAACCAGTGGATTTTTCCGTGCAAATCTTTGCATGGCAAGAAACTGATGACGAAGAAGAAACTGAATTGGTCGATGTCACTGAAGAGGAAATCGATCTGATTTTTCCAGTCGCTCAGGCAGTTCTTGCAGAACAAAATCTTTCTCTCAAAAGGTCGGCTCATACATTGACCGTTGAGGGCGAATTACCTGAAGCAACTGAAGAAGATATCATTGAGATTGATACTGAAGAAGATGGTAATTGTGGTGAGTTTCAAGAGCTAGCC
Source organism: Pseudanabaena biceps PCC 7429 (assembly GCF_000332215.1). Taxonomy (GTDB): domain Bacteria; phylum Cyanobacteriota; class Cyanobacteriia; order Pseudanabaenales; family Pseudanabaenaceae; genus Pseudanabaena; species Pseudanabaena biceps. The sequence continues at coordinate 22,962 of NZ_ALWB01000035.1, read as the reverse complement.
CATTTCTACTATGAAGAGCAGGCTTTTTCAGTATTTACATCCCTCGACCCTCTGATGTTTATTGCGAAAGTTGGTGATGATGGTCAACCAGAAATCCTTTCTCCAGAAGAGATGGCAGCACTTGAGCCTTATGTGGAGCAATATCTAGACCATGTCCTCAGCACAGAAGATGCCGAAGAAGAGTTCTAATTGGCTGTTTTATGGCATTGCTATCCCCGCAACCATCTTATTTACTGGTTTAGTTAGTAGTTCTTGGTGGATTTGGGCAAGTGCCGCGCCTAGTAGTTTTGGCATAAAAGTTCGATTAACCATATCTGAGGGGATGCCAACTCAAGCGATCGCCCAAGAACTAGAATCAGCGGGTATAATCCGCTCTAGCTTAGCTTTGCGTCTGTGGCTACAGTGGCAATCGTTGCGGGGTAACGATTCAGTCGCATTGAAATCGGGAACCTACGACCTAACAACCAATCAATCTTTGCAAGAGGTGGTGGCTCAAATTCAGACCACGAAATCGGCAGAAGTCCGATTTACGGTTCCTGAAGGTTGGACGATCGCCCAGATGGCAGATTTATTTGAGAAGCAAGGATTTTTCAGTGCGAAAGATTTTGTTGCCGCCGCTCAAAGGACGAGTCCCAAGCGTCGCAGTTGGCTGCCCGAAGATATCCCCAGTTTGGAAGGTTTTCTATTTCCCGATACCTACCAAATCTTGCCATCTGAGGCAACTCCCGATCGCATCATTAATTTGATGCTCGATCGGTTTGAGCAGGTAGCTTTGCCAGTTTATCAAGAAAGCCAGTCTGGTAAGCCCAAGGTCAAAGTCAGTCTTAAGGATTGGGTAACGCTCGCTAGTATTGTCGAAAAAGAAGCAGTTATTGACACCGAGCGGCGGCTAATCTCTGGCGTTTTTTGGAATCGACTCAAACAAAATAAACGACTGGAGTCCGATCCGACCGTTGAGTATGGGTTAAACATTCGTCAGACACCAGAAAATCCTTTGACCTTGGAGCAGGTGCGAACGGCTTCTCCTTACAATACTTATCTAAATGAAGGGCTTCCCCCTGGGGCGATCGCTTCCGTAGGTTTAGCTAGTCTCAAGGCGACCCTCGATCCTGCGACAACTGACTATCTATTTTTTGTTGCCAAATATGACGGTAGCCATGTGTTTAGTCGGACTTTAGAGGATCACGAAAAAGCCTTGCAGGCGATCGACAAAAAAATTCAACAGAAAGCACCAAAACAATAGCTATACCCAAAAATATGAGTGGTGGCGCTTCGCGCCGCCACTCATATTTTTGGGTTTTATGTCCTAAGCAAAAGAACCCTAAGAAATATCTTGAAAGTGCTGCAAAGCAACACTTTCAAGATATTTCTTAGTTTGGATTTGGGCGCAAAGCCCTGTAGGACTGTTATAGACTAGAGAAACACGCTGATCGCATTGCGAAAGATCGGTTCAAAGCACTGTAAAATATCATTGATTATTTAATTAACATTATCAAAATATTTGTGAAACCTTGGCAACTTATTGCTCCTGACTTAGTTTTGTCAGCCCCAATTTATAAGATCACACCGCAACTAATGGAAAAGCATGGATTGCGGGGCTTAATTTTGGATGTGGACAATACCTTAATAGGCGATGACGAAGCTGATGTGTCGGAGGAGATTCGGTTGTGGGTAGAGCAAATGCGTCAAAATTATCCAATCTGGCTAGCCAGCAACAACTTTAGCGATCGCCGCATTCAGAAGGTTGCCGAGAGTCTAAGCCTTCCCTACCGCAGTCGGGCTGGCAAACCTTCACGGCGAGTGGTTCGTCAAGTTCTCGAAGCGATGGGGTTTCCTCCTTCTCAAGTTGCGATGGTAGGCGATCGCTTATTTACCGATACGATTGTGGGTAATCGGCTCGGACTATTTACAATTTTGGTACAGCCTCCCTGCGACGAACTGGTATTTAAACCTTCGATCGCCAGCATATTCAAAGCGCGATCGAGTTTTCTTCGCAATTGGGAGATTTGGATCGCCCGTAAATCTGGCGTAAAAATCTAGCTATTACTCCTTACATTAAGCTTCCCGATAAGAGAAGGTTGGCGTAAATTAAACCCCAAGAATTGACTAGCGGCACGAAGTGCCGCTAGTCAATTCTTGGGGTTTATGTCCTCAGTACAGACGACAGCTATATATTTAGAAGTGAGGTTTATGATAAACGTAAAGGGCTGTAAGTTGATGATAGAGTCATTACAAGTCTTTTCTAACTAACAACAATGGGAAACCTTCAGGGACGAGATCTTCTTAGTTTGGCAGATTTGCAACCAAGTGAAATTCAGGAATTACTGACACTTGCAAAACAGCTTAAATCAGGGGAAATCCAGTATGACTTTCAGCGTAAAACCCTTGGATTGCTCTTTCGTAAAGCATCAACAAGGACAAGAGTTAGCTTTACCGTCGCTATGCATCAACTGGGGGGGCATGTAATCGACCTCGATCCTAATGTAACTCAAGTAAGTCGGGGCGAACCCATAGAAGATACAGCCAGAGTTCTCGATCGCTATTTGGATGTTTTAGCAATTCGCACCTTCGAGCAAGCGGAGCTAGAGACCTTTGCTAAATTCTCCAAGATCCCAATTATCAATGCTCTGAGCGATTTAGAGCATCCTTGTCAAGTTTTGGCAGACCTATTGACCGTACTGGAAAATTTTGGTTCGTTAAAAGGACTCACTCTCACCTATCTTGGCGATGGCAATAATATGGCGCATTCCCTGATGATTGGCTGCGCTCTCGTGGGCATGAATGTTCGCATTGCCTCACCGAAAAATTTTACTCCTAATCCCGAAATTGTCTCTCAAGCGAAGGCTTTAGCAACTAATTCTGAAGTTATTGTGACCAGTGATCCTAAACTTGCGGCTCAAGCAGCCCATGTCCTTTATACAGACGTTTGGGCGAGCATGGGACAGGAGTCGGAAGCGGAAGATCGCGTTCCTATTTTTCAGCCCTATCAGTTAAATGCCGAACTTATGGCTTTAGCCGATAAATCCGCGATCGCTTTACATTGCCTACCTGCTCATCGTGGTGAAGAAATTACGGATGAAGTCATGGAAGGAGCGCAGTCCCGTATTTGGGATGAAGCGGAAAATCGCCTTCACGCCCAAAAAGCTCTATTGGCAAGCGTTCTCTAATTACAGAACTATGTTCCATTCTCAACTTTTGTAATCAATTTGTAATCAATTTGTAATCAACTTGTAAGTAGTTCAGCATAATTAAAAACTAAACCCAGAAGCAAGTACCGCCCGCTACGCGGGCGGTACTTGCTTCTGGGTTTAGTTTACTTATACCTAATACCAATTCACTGAAGTGAGCCAACACTTCAGTGAATTAAAAACCAAACCCAGTAAGTTTTTGAGATTCCCAAAATGGCGTTGCCATTTTGGGAATTGGTATAACGTCAGTTCGGGTTAAGCTAGCAAATTTTAAAAGCCCAAAAGTAAAAGCCTTGCTAAGCAAGGCTTTTACTTTTGGGCTTTTGAGAAAGGGTTTGCTACGCAAACCCTTTCTCAAAGACCGTTTCAAATTATCCCGAATTCACGTTCATCCATAATTTATGGATGAACCAGCCATGCTCTTTGAATTGGCTGCACGATCGCCTGTACTAATGGGGACAGGCGCGCAATATCCTGTAAGCCATACTCAGTCTGGACATGGATACCTTGCTTGTAAATGCTATAGCCCTTAGTCCGTGCAACCCGAATCCCACAGTAGTATTTCGATTCCATTCCTTGGGCGTTTAATTTCTCTCGCCAACTATCGAGACGTTCTTGCTGCTGAATATCGTCTAAATGCGAAATATCCGTAGCACGGAATAGGGCTCGATCTAAAAAACGACGGCTGAGATCGGCAAGAATACGATCGCTGCTATCGCGCCATCGATGGAGGTGATAGTTAAAAACCGTATCATCAGAAGCAAAATACTGCTCGCAGGTGAGCATTTGCGGGTCTTGGGTCAGCCAAGCCATCATCGTGCGATCGCTAAATAAAAGTTCGTCTTGGGCATGGCGCTCCGCTGCAATCAAAAACTTGGCGCGACGAAAGATTTTTTCCAGCAAAAATCTTGCCGCAATATTTTTATGATGGTTATAAACCTGTAGATACATAAAATAGCGTACTGTCAAATAATGTTCGATCGCCACTATCCCTTTGCGACCGATCACTAAATTTTGGGAAATCGGATCGAACCGCAGCGCCAATAAAATCCGATCCAGATCCAATTGCCCATATTTTGCCCCCGTAAAATAGCTATCCCTTTCCAAATAATCAAGGCGATCGCAATCGATCTGACTGGAAATTAATTGATAGATCAGTGGGACTGGATATTGTTTTGTAAAAATACTTTCCAATTCAGTTATTAAATTCGTTGAAAAGTGATTGAGAACCTCAGCAATTTTGCCGAACTTTAATAGTCTTAAAGTCCATATTTCGTGATTACTACCAAAAACTTCTTCCGATGCATGGCTATAGGGACCATGACCGAGATCGTGGAGCAGGGCTGCCACCAACACCACCGTTCGATGGGTTGTAAGGTAAGGATATTTAGTCGCGATCGCATCAAAAGCTCGACGAGTCAGCGCCATCACCCCCAGAGAATGGGTAAAACGCGACCCCTCAGCCCCATGAAAAGTAAAGTAAGCGATATCGAGTTGGCGGATGCGCCGCAAACGCTGAAACTCAGGTGTATCAATTAATTGAATCAGTAAAGCTTCCGTGCGATCGTTGCTGTCAAGAGTAATTGCCCCATGAATCGGATCGTTATAAGTGCGAGACTTGCCAAGGATCATAGGATTTCAACTTTTAAAAATTCTAGAGTCTGCATCGTTCAGTAACAGCTCCATAATTTAGATTTTGTATAGAGGGCTGTGACACAAATCACAATGTAATGACTATAAATACCATAAGTTAATAAGCAAGCCTATGCTTTTATATGAGTTTTGACCGCATTTTCTAAAAATAGGCAAGCAAATAACAAAGTATAGTTATAGCAACACAAAATAATTTGCCAGGAAAAACAATGCGAATTGTTATTTCTGATCAGCAAAACGGGAATTATATGATTGCTCAATGGGCCGAGCAATTGCTGATTTTTAAGGTAAATTTAATTCATCTTGGAAATTGGAATATAGAGAAATAAATAGTTGCTACTTACAGCTTATTTGTACAGGCATAGGTAGTATGAAAGGCAAAATCAGTTACGGTAGTTTTGTTTCGATTGCACAGTTAACCGATATTCATTTATTTGGAGATATCGAGAGTTCTTTGTTAGGTATTCAAACTGAAGCTTCTTTTCAGGAGGTTTTGACTGCCATTAAAAGAAACCTACCGCAAATTGACTTATTGCTTTTGACTGGAGACTTAACTCAGGATGGCAGTGCCGCATCCTATGATCGCTTACGTCGATCGCTCGATCGGTTTGGTATTCATTCCTATTGCTTGCCAGGCAATCACGATGATGAAATACTCATGAAAAGGCAGTTGACTAGCGATTATGTCCATCTGAGCCGATCGCTCGATGTTGGCAAGTGGCGGATTTTATTGCTTAGCTCCGTGGTCGTTGGGGCGGTACATGGCTATCTGGCAGATTCAGAGCTAGAATGGCTGGAAGATAACCTCAAAGCCTATCCCGAACGTCCAACGTTAATCGCTTTTCATCATCCTGCGGTAACCCTTGGCTCACGATGGATCGATGGTATCTGCTTAGAAAATCAAGATCGATTTTGGGAAATCTGCGATCGTTATCCTCAAATAGAAGTTGTTATCAATGGACATGCTCATCAGGAGTTTGATGAAATTTACGAAACTCCCCACAATTCAGTCAGATGTTTGGTAACGCCTTCGACCTGTATCCAGTTTGAGCCCAAAAATCACAAGTTTCAAATCGATAGTCAACCTCCCGGTTTTCGCCATTTACGGCTATATCCCAACGGAGCAATGGAAACGGAAGTTTATCGCCTTAAAGTTGGCAGTTTCCACCCCGATCTTGCCGCGATCGGTTATTAAGTACATATAGCAACGTAAGGAAAAATCAAAACCCCAAGAATTGAGTGGCGGCGCTTCGCGCCGCCACTCAATTCTTGGGGTTTTTGTCCTAAGTCAAGTGACTTATGAGTGGTGATATGAGTGATATGATAAAGGATTGGTTTACAGAACCAGTCTTCTCTATAGCGATTCAAAGTAAATGCAACCGCCGCTTCAGTCACAAATCCAGTCACAAATCCAACCACAGATCGTCGTGATCAAAATTGGTACATCTAGTCTCAGTCATCCAGAATCGGGGGATTTACAGCTCGCAACGATCGCGAAATTAGTGGAAGCGATCGTCCATCTGCGACGGGAAGGACATAGCGTGATTTTAGTATCTTCAGGAGCGGTGGGGATTGGCTGCGGCAGACTAGGGCTTAAGCAACGTCCCCGCAAAATATCGAAAAAGCAAGCGGTGGCGGCGGTAGGACAGGGACGCTTAATGAGGATTTATGATGACTTTTTCGGTTCGTTGCAGCAACCCGTCGCGCAGGTGCTATTAACAAGGGGAAATTTGATCCAGCGTCAGCATTATATGAATGTCCATGCTACTTTCCATGAGTTGCTAGCAATGGGTGTAGTACCGATCGTCAATGAGAATGATACGGTTGCGGTTGATGAATTAAAGTTTGGCGATAACGATACGCTCTCAGCGCTGGTGGCGAGTTTGGTTGAAGCTGATTGGCTATTTCTCCTCACCGATGTCGATCGCCTTTATTCCGATGACCCCCGCCAAAATCCTGATGCTCAGCCCATTGAGTTTGTCGAGCATTCCGAACTGCAAGACCTCAGACAAGCGATCGGCGAGAAGCAGGCTTTAGGGGCTCAAGGAGGAGGGACCCAATGGGGAACGGGTGGCATGACGACTAAACTGGATGCGGCAAGAATTGCCTCGGCAGCAGGAGTACGTACGGTCATTACCAGAGGAGCTTTTCCCGATCGCTTGTCGGCAATTTTGCATGGAGAGAACTTTGGTACGCAATTTGCAGCTCAACCCAAGACAGTCAATGCCCGTAAGCGTTGGATTGCCTATGGGATGGTTCCTTTAGGCAAGTTATTTCTAGATGATGGAGCGGTCAAGGCGGTGATCCTCAAAGGGCGATCGCTTCTGCCTGCGGGCATTATTCAAGTGGAAGGCAAGTTTGAAGCAAACGATTCGGTAAGTCTATGCGATCGCGAAGGCAAGGAAATCGCTAGAGGTATTTCTAATTATAGTAGTCATGATATTCTTCGCATTCTCGGTTCCCAATCGGAAGATATTCCCAAGTTACTAGGATTTGATGGGGAAGAGACCGTAATCCATCGCGATAATTTAGTTGGTTTATAAGGTAGTGCTAAACAGGTAAGGATGGGCGGCGCTTTGCGCCGCCCATCCTTACCTGTTTAAATCCTTTCCTTTTTAGGACTACCAAATAAAGTTATAGGCTCAAAACTTTTCTATCTGATGGGAAAGCGATAGAGAGCGGTAATTAGCGTATCGCAATCTTAGATTTAGATGCAAAAAGATCTCTACATGAGCTGCACCACAGACACATCATCTAATAAATTTTTCTTGGTCAATAGGTCTTGAACCGTAATCCGTAATGTCCGCTTTTCGTCAACTTGAAAGAAAACCTTAATGCGATCGCTCCCCATTTGTCCTAGAGGATCGAGCTTCGCGATCGCTTTGCTATTTTCATTGAGAATCTGCGCAGCAACTTGTTTTCCATCTAAAACACGGGTAACAAGGCGACGATCTTCAAAATAGACTTCCACATTAGTTTCGCCCAGTTCGCCAATGACTAGCTCAATGCTGGGCTGATCGGGGCTTGATGCCCCAAGGGTAAGCTCCACTGGCTTTTCTAAGGGATAGGTTGCACCAGACTTAACGATGGTGTGCCAATTATGTTTTTTATACCTTTTATCCCAATAGCGAACGCCATAGCTGTGATAAAGGAAGTCTTTTAGCTCCCAACCTTGTGAAATGGCCCCGTGAGCGATCGCTTCAAAGGGTTTATCCGCTTTAACTTTCTCGATGGGAAAGTAGCGTAACGCCCATTCCTTCACCGCAGGAATTTGCGACGTTCCCCCGACCAATAGCACGGCATCGATTTGCTCGAGGTCGATATTTTGACGCTGAGCCTGTTGGCGAATCCGATCTAAAGCCCGATCAAGATTGGCAAAAAACTGCTGCTGCTCCAGAATTTGAGCTAACTGCGATCGCGTTAGGGTTAACTCGTAGGATTCAAAGGTTTGGTCGTTAAAATAAACCTCAGTTGTCGATGTGGTGGAAGAAAGAGCGATCTTGATGCGTTCGGCAAGGCGGGTAACAAGGGAATTTTTAGGCAGCCCCAACATAGTATGGAAGTGGTCAACGATCCAATTGTCAATATCTATGCCACCAAGATTTTGTCCAGTTTTTGCAAGCACCTTCGCAATTTGGGAATTTCGCGAAGAACTCGATGCCACAGAACTTTTTGCAGTACTGGCAACCGTGCGATCGCCCCATTTCAAGAGAAATCCTAAGGGTGACCTTGATGGCTTTGCCTCAGAGGTATCTTGAAATGGATCCTGAGATTGATCCTTAGCTAAAGCCAACTTGACCAAGGATAAATCTAAAGTCCCACCCCCAAAATCCACCACTAACAGGGTTTCATCGCCCTTACTAAGCCCATAACCTAGCGCCGCTGCCGTCGGTTCGTCTAAGATTCGCACCTGATGCACGGACAGGCGATCGCACAAACCACTCAACCAATTGCGGTAGGATTCAAAACTATCCACTGGAACCGTAAAAATCAGCGAATCCACGTTGGGCAATTGGTCGATAATCCGCTTTAAAAACCATTCCCCAACCAATTCAAATTCGACTTCGCGCCCATCAATTTCTGGCACAAACATTGATACTTGAGAACCGATCGCCCGTTTAAAGGATTTAAAAAATCTTTGTTCGCCTTTACCTGTTTTATTGTCTAAACCGCGATCGCCTACTTCCTGTCCGATGAGTACCTGCTCACTCGCCGCATCAACCACGTAGACAAAGCTGGGAATCAAGGGTGGATTATCGGAAACAAGACTGCTATAGGCAGGCAGCTTGACCGTTTCGATCACTCCATTCTCATTAACCCGCGCCACAACCGTATTGCTCGTGCCAAAATCGATCGCATATTCCATAAAGTTGCCGCCTTCCCTATGCTCTAATCCGCATACTGATATCCAGCCAATGCGATCGAGTCACCATTGCCGAAGTAGAAATATAATCAACTCCTAATTCTGCAATCTGAGCAATGCTATTGAGGGTGATATTTCCCGAAGCTTCAATTTTAGTATAGGGACTATAATCGCGAACGATCGCGATCGCCTCGCGCATCATATCCAAAGGCATATTGTCCAGCATGATGACATCGAGATTGAGGGTTACCGCTTCTTTAACTTGAGCGATCGATTCAGTTTCTACCTCAATGGATGTGGTAAAGGGAATATGTTCACGTACGCGTTTTACGGCTTCGGTGATGCCCCCTGCGGCTGCAATATGATTGTCCTTAAGCATGACCGCATCATCCAATCCATAGCGATGGTTGATCGCTCCCCCGACCGATGTAGCATATTTTTCCAACAGACGCATTCCAGGAATAGTTTTGCGCGTATCGACAAGATGAGCGGTAGTTCCCGCGATCGCTTTTACGTAGTCCGCCGTCGCACTAGCAATACCCGATAGCCGCATCACCAGATTTAGCGCTACCCGCTCGCCCATCAGCAGAGTGGCGAGACTGCCATTAATTTCCGCCAGCAGATCCCCTGATTTCACCGCTGCACCATCCCGCGCGATCGTCACAAATTGGACAGTAGCATCTAGTAAGTGAAATACCCTAGCTGCGATCGTCAAGCCCGCAACTACACCATCCGCCTTAGCAATCCATACTGCCTTCCCGATGGGGGCATTGCCATCGGGAAACAATCCACCTGTGGAGCGATCGCCTCGCCCGATATCTTCGCGTAGCCATTCAGCAAGGAGCGGATCTAAAACAACAAAAGGGGGAAGCATGATTTAACCATTTCTAAATGATTGATTGTAAGCGATTTTAAGTAGCTACTCCCTTTGGCATTGAGCGCAAAAATGTGTCGATCGCCCGCCGAGTTTGATTCGTGAAATCGCATTGCCGCATATCTTACAGGGCTGCCCAGTCCGCCGAAATACCCAAGCCATATCAATGTAGTTTCCCTTTAGTCCAGCCACATTCTGAAAAGAACTAAAAGTTGTACCACCATTGGCGATACCATCACTAAGAGAATGGATAATCCCTTGATGTAGAGCTTTGACCTGTTCCGAATTAAGAGAATTGGCTGCTTTTTGAGGATGGATTTTGCCCAGAAATAAGGATTCATCCGCGTAAATATTGCCAATTCCCGCCACAGTTTCTTGATCGAGCAATACCGTTTTAATCGGACGACCAGTGCGGCTGAGTTTAGATTCTAAATGCTGTGGCGTAAAATCGCTACCCAAAGGCTCTAAGCCTAATTTGTGTAAGCCTGTAATTACGGATTCAGGCGATCGCTCCGATGGGACTAACCACATTTTGCCAAAAGTTCTTTGATCATCAAACCGCAACTCTTTGGGGATGCTCCCTTTTCCCTGTTTCCCTTTTCCCTTTTCTTTAACAAAAAGTCTGACCCTTGTATGTTTACCTGCGGGTTCGTGGCGATCGCACCAGAGCAAACTTCCCGTCATTCTTAGATGCACGCCTAATTGATTGCCCTGAGATAACTTAGCGATTAAATACTTTCCCCGTCTTTGCCATTCGATAAACTCGGCTCCCACTAGGGTATTTAAAAAGTCTGCGGGTAGTTCGGGATAGGCGATCGCTCGCGGTAGTAATACTTCGCCCCCTTCAATTTGCCAACCTAGAGTATTTGCATTTAAACCGATACGAACTGTCTCAACTTCTGGTAATTCGGGCATATTAAAAAAGGTAAAATCTCTGCTACGCAGAGATTTTACCTTTTTTAGAAGAGTCTAAGCGACTTCTTCAACTTCATCGATCGCAAAGTTGTTAGTTGCGATGTTGGAGTAGTTTACGCTGTCAAAACGAACGATCACTGGATAAATGATGCCGCTCTTATCAACAGAAGCTACAGTACCGACTTCACGATACCAGTAGGACTCTTTACGCAAAATGCGAACCTTAGAACCACGTGCAACTGCCATAGTTTTATCCTTATTCCTAAAGACTGTAATGTGAAAAATAAAATGATTACAGATACCGTCTCTAGGTTACTGTGAGGCGATCGCCTCTGTCTATTTCTAGCTCGTTAAGTTTTATTTAGCAGAGGATGGGTAATTGTATTTGGCTCGCTCCTAGCGCACCACTATGGGTGTACCTATAGGAGCCCATCGATATAACCAAGCTGCATGATCGGGAGCCACATTAGTACAGCCGTGACTGATGGGAATACCAAAACTACGATGCCAATAAGCCCCATGAATTGCATAATTGCCACTGTAGTACATCACATTAGGCACATCGGGTACATTATAGTCCTCACCCTGCATCCTTGCCGTCGGATACTTAGCCTGCACTGCAAAAATGCCCGTGGGCGTAGGTGTTTCGCTCTTGCCTGTGGACACAATTACAGCATAGACCTGCTTATTGCCTTGCCATGCCAAAAGAGTCTGACTGCGCAGACGGATTTCAATCCAACGCTGCCCCGATCGCTTTAAACGCTCAATATCTTGATTGCGGACAGTTCTCGACGAGGTTTGCGCGATCGCCGCATCTAAATCATTGAAGTTAATAAAATTTTTAATTAGGTTAGATTCGCCCCACCCCGCCAGAAATAGGGTGATAACGAAGATACTAAATGATTGCCAATACTTAACCATAGCGATTGCAAGTTTGCTTATCAGCAATTATGCCCAATTTTTGGAAAAAACAAACCCAAAAGATTTAGATTTCAGAAAATATAGCAATTCCAAATATAGCTGCCACCTCTCATATAAAGGATGGGCGGCGCTTCGCGCCGCCCATCCTTATATCTATAAATCCTTTTCATTCATCTTTGGGTTTTGAATTGAAATGAAGCTATAAGTACCTCAACATAATTCAAATCCAGATCGACAACCTGCGGCTTACGCCACAGGTTTTAGGGTCTATTTATTGTAATAGTAGGCAATATCTTTGTCCTTAAGTGGGGCAAAGCCAGCATCCAATAATTTTTGGTTAAGTTCGTCTTGAGGGATATGTTTTGCCCCGATACGGACGATGCGCGATCGCATAGTATTAGTTACGCCACTGCGCTGACGACCCGCTTCAAGCGCCATAACGCTGCTGTAGAGATCGAGTTTTTTGGGATCGATCGGTGTGCCATCAAAATCAATGCCCTGCGCGATCGCTACATCAATCGCATCAGCACCTGTTGTTGAAGAATTATCAGCCATAAAAATAAGTAAAACAGGAATATTTGTTAAAAGTAATGCTTTGCATCACCTTCACCAAACTACCACTGAACGCGGTACATACAGGACAGCAAACCATCTTTTTTCGCCGTAATTTTGCCACCCATCGACTGCACCAGCTCAGTAATTTCACTAAGCGCCGTTAGAAATACCTCAGAGCCTAAATAGGTTTCTAAAATTGCCCAGTTTTCTGCAAATTCTAAATCAGGGGCGATCGCATCAAAAATTAATACCCCATTGGGTTTTAATACCCGCTTTGCTTCGCGCAAAACCAATTTCCAATAGTCCAATGGGTAATAGCAACTAAACCCAGTGGCAATCACGCGGTCAAAAAATCCATTCTCATAATTGAGCTTATGCGCCGCCCCAAGCTGGACACCTTTAAACAACTTGGAATTAAGCTGTGAACCTCTTGAGTTAAGTGCTTCTTTAGCTACAAAACTTATTTCCTGTCCATAAAAAAATACTTCCCAGTCGCGCCAAGGATAAATCAAAAAACTGACCCCACAGCCAATGTCTAAGCAACGCTGATTTTTTTGAAATTGGGCTAATTCCCAAAAAGGTGAAGCAATTTTACTCGACAAAGCATGACTGACCCATTCTCGAAACAGTGGCATCGATTCCACCTCTGCGGGCAAGTCAAAAGCCTCATTGCGATATTCGCGATCGTAGCGCTTTTGCACCATAGCGATCGCCTCTGTCCATTCATCCGCCTGAGAAGTAAAAGCTTTATTCATGTAGATAATCTGGTAATGGCTCTAGCATTAACTCAATAGCATCTTTAAGATTAGATATTGCTTCTTCACGACTATCACCATAAGAAGATACAAAATTTAACTCTGGGCAAGTTGCCGAATAAGATTGCACTTCCTCATCCCATTCTAAAATCGCACGAACTATCATAAATTTATTTCAAAACTCAATATTTTCGTATAGATCTGCCAAGCTAACTTCAACATCAATCGATGACAGCTTAAACCGATCATCTAAACCGATCATCTAAATTGTCATACTCGCTAAACAACCATTGATGTTCTGATTGCTTAATGTAACGCTCTACGTGAGGTTTTACCTGATCGATTAACAAATATTCCTGAAAGCTAGAAATTGTGCGGTAATCGCTAAATTTTTCGCCACGGTCATAATTCTTTGTCGAATAGGTGTACCACCAGTCATCGGAATAATTTCTCCGTGGCGATATTCGTTACGAGTTGTCGAGGTAGTCTCGAACTCTAGGTATTCTTCAGGTGTGTAAGTCTTAACAGGAGCAGCAATCATCAGGTTATTTCCCACCATGCAGGTTGATTAGATTCGCTTATTAAGCAGTTAAGCATAATTAAAAAACAAAATCAGAGAGCGTACCGCCCGCTACGCGGGCGGTACGCTCTTCTAGATTTTAAGTTTACTTATGCTTAGCTACTTAATTGTAGTGATCATTATACTGAGTAACGCATATCGAAACTATTTACGGAAAAACCCAAGGGCTAAAGGCGCATCAATTAAAGCAGCTAGATCGGCTGTATCGATCACGCTTACCGCAAGATAGCCTGACTACTCCCGAACTATCTCAGCGCCTTGCGGCAGTCAGTGCTGAGTTAAAGGAATCTATCTGTATTTATATCAATAGGCGCGGACAGGTGATCCGTGTCGCGATCGGCACGCCAAATCAGACCAAAATTCCACCTCTAGAACTGCCTCGCTATGGTAGCGATCGCTTGAGTGGATTGCGCTGTATTTGTGCCACTCCCGATGTGGAACCCCCAAATCTCAACGACTTAACGGCGATGTTGATGCAGCGTCTCGATGCGTTGGTGATTCTGCCAGTCAATCTCAAGGGTTATGCCGAACGGGGATATTTAGCGCATTTATTGCCAGCTACCGAAGCGGAGTTACCCGAACAGCAGAATGCTTGGCGCGTATCCAAGCCCATGACCCTTGAGGCGATCGCCAAGCAGGATTTCTTAGAGTTAGTCGAAGGACTAGAAGAGGAATTTAGTCGCAATTTTGCGGGTCGTGCCACCGATGACGATCGCGATCGCGTCATGCTAGTGGGCTTGATGGCTCAAAAAGAAAAATCTGACTCGATGCCCTTTGCAATGATCGAACTCGGTCAACTGGTGGAAAGTGCGGGGGGTACTGTCCTCGATGCACTTTGGCAGAAGCGCGAACGTCCTCATCCTCAGACGGTTCTCGGTGAAGGTAAAGTCTTAGAACTCGCGATCGCCGCTCAAACAAAGGGCGCAAATCTCGTGGTCTTTGATCGCGAACTAACGGCTTCGCAAACTCGCAACCTCGAAAGGGTAATCGGTTTGCGCGTAAGCGATCGCACCGAAGTTATTCTTGATATTTTTGCCCAACGCGCCCAGTCATCGGAAGGAAAATTGCAAGTCGAGTTAGCGCAGCTCGAATATCGCTTGCCACGCCTCGCAGGTCACGGACAGGCTCTATCAAGGCTTGGGGGTGGGATTGGCACACGCGGTCCTGGAGAAACTAAGTTAGAAACCGATCGCCGCACGATCCAAAAGCGGATTACGTTTCTGCAACAGCAAGTAAATCATTTGCAAGCACAGCGATCGCGCATTCGCCAAAAGCGGGTCGATCGCGAAGTACCGACGGTCGCGATCGTGGGTTACACCAATGCAGGCAAATCAACCCTGTTGAATGCCATGACCAGAGCCGATGTATATGCCGCTGACAAGCTTTTTGCCACCCTCGATCCGACGACACGCCGTCTCAATCTGCTCGGTGAAGACGAACAGATGCACACGGTGCTACTTACCGACACCGTAGGATTCATCCACGAACTGCCCAAATCCTTGGTTGATGCTTTTCGGGCTACCCTTGAAGAAGTATCGGAAGCCGATGTATTGGTACACCTTGTTGATGCATCCCATTCTGCTTGGGAAGCTCAACTCAAAGCAGTGGATAAAATCCTCAAAGATATGCCGATCGCCGTTGGACCGATTCTATTAGTCTTCAATAAAATCGATGCAGTTGATGACCCCAACGCTATTTTAGAGAAATATCCTGAGGCGATCGCAATCTCAGCCCTCAAACGTGAAGGCTTCGAGCAAATGAGTAAGTCTTTGTTCAAAATGATTGAATATGCGATCGGCACATTAGCTTAAGCGAAGGGGCTACCCATACATCACCTCCTCTTCAAAAACAGAGAGCGTACCGCCCGCTAAGCGGGCGGTACGCTCTCTGTTTTTGGTTGTTAATTATGCTGAACTACTTACCAATTCACGAAAGTGTGACAACACTTTCGTGAATTACAGCACTTTGCGCTCAAATCCAAACCAAGAAACTTTTTGAAAGTGTTGCAAAGCAACACTTTCAAAAAGTCTCTTGTGGTTCTTTTGATTGAAAATTGCTGTAAACACCAAACCCAGTAAGGTTTTAAGGTTCCCAAAATGGCGTTGCCATTTTGGGAATTGGTATTACTGAGATTTATCCAAGTCAGTGGGAATCTGGATATAAAATTCTGTTCCTTTGCCTATGGTGGAATGGCAAGTTAGCTTGCCATTATGCTTTTCAGTAATTATTTGATAACTGATTGCCATTCCCATTCCCGTTCCTTTGCCTACTGGTTTAGTCGTAAAAAATGGATCAAAGATTTGCCGTTGGATCTCTTCGGGAATACCATTGCCATTATCAGCGATCGCAATCTCCACAAAGCAATCATCTATAAGTCTAGTCCGAATCGTAATACAGGGCTGTCGATCCCAATCATCATTTTTAAAATGGTAATTTATTTCCTCTAAAGCATCGATCGCATTAGCAAGGATATTCATAAATACTTGATTCAATTGCCCAGCAAAACAATTAACTTCGGCAATATTTCCATACATTTTGACAACTTTTATTTCAGGACGTTTATTTTGAGACTTGAGACGATGCTGCAAAATCATCAATGTATTATCAATCCCTAGATGTAGATCGACAGGTTTAAACTCTGCTTCATCCAGCCTTGAGAAACTGCGCAACGACAGCACAATTGATCGGATACGATCAGACCCCACTTGCATTGACTGAAGGATCTTGGCAAGATCCTCAATAAGGAATTCCAGATCGATATCCTCTATCTGAGCCTGTAGTGATTGCGGAGGATTTGGATAATGCTGTTGATAAGCATTCAACAAATGTATGAGGTCTTGAGTATGTTGGTTAGCATAAGTTAAGTTGCCATGGATAAAGTTGACTGGATTATTGATCTCATGGGCGACCCCAGCCACCAACTGCCCCAATGACGACATCTTTTCGCCTTGAATCAATTGTAATTGAGTCTCCTTAAGCTGCTGTAGGGTTGCTTGGAGATCGGTATTTTTCTGCTGAAATTCTTCCGTGCGTTTCAGCACTTGTTGTTCAAGCGTTTGATTATAGATTTCTAACTGCTGCTTACTCTCTTGCTGCTCAATGAGAAGTTGTCTCACCTGTGCAATTAACTGATTTAAGGAAATCGCAACCACACCCACCTCATCATGAGTGAGTACTGGCACTTGCAAGGTAAAGTTAGCATCTCGCGTTACCTTTTTGGCAACTTGAGAAACTGCTTTCAATGGGCGCGCTATTGCATTGGCGATCAAACCACCAATGATTGCTACCATAATCGCTTCCAACAAAAATATCATCCCAAAACGAAGCCATAGCAAATCCTTTGCTGCATCTAGTTGAGTAACTGGGTATAGGGCAATCACAGAAAGAGATTGACTTACTCCATTAAAAGATCCACTTTTCGCTAAATATCGTTGGCGATCAATAGTCAGTTGCTGAGTAGACAAATCGGTGATTGTCAATGACTTTGACTCAGAAACTGAAGGTAGAGTCGAGGCTATTACTTTCCCATTTTTATGCACAATTAAATGCTTAGAAGAACCTGAAGCAAACTTCTTTAACAGTTGATTATCTAGTGATTGCGCAATAATCATGCCGCCCAGTAGCCCCTCTGAGGACTTGATTGGATGGATGAATGCTTGCAGGATTTGTTGTCCTCCCTCGACATCAAGTAAATCGGCAAAACCTGCTCCACGGCTAACACTATTAACAATGGATGTATCTAAGATTTTGACTTCACCAAATTCAGATGAACGCGCCTCCATGAGAATATTACCCCTAAGATCAACCACTTTAATCAAGTCTAAATTCAGTATCGTTCTAATTGGCAGGAGGATTTTCAGGAGAGCAGCGCGATCTCGGCGCTCAACTGCTAAGCGGACAGATTCGCGATCAGCAATCAGTTTGAGTTGACTTTCCAAATTTATTTGTTCGTACTGAAAATCTCGCTCGATCCGTTCAGAAAATCGGTTGACTTCTTCACTTAAGTTCTGCTCAAGGTTGTTAGCAAACCAATTTCCCACCGCAAACAAGCCAACCATCAATACAGTGAGACAGACAATTAGAAAGGGAAAAACAATCTTTTGACTGAGATTTAGTTTTGACCAGAATTTTTGCATAGGAGCTATGGTTCTACCTTGATGACAGAATAGACTTTGCCTTTACCAACTGCTATAACACTGTTCAGCCATCAATCTCTGAACGCAATGAGAATTTATACCAATTCACGAAAGTGTGATAACACTTTTGTGAATTAAAAGCCAGACCCAGTAAGGTTTTTTAAAACTAAAAATGGCTATGCAAAATGGCTATGCCATTTTTAGTTTTAGTATTACTTATTGGCAACTGTCTTGGGAACAACAAATCCCATCCCTTGAAGGAGTTGGGATGCTTCTGGACTAAAAATAAAGTCAATAAACTTCTGGGTCGTAGGTTTAGGCGTTTTATGCCAAACAATCCCCAAATGTCGTACCATCGGGTATTGACCCTTGTCAAAGCTATTGGTAGTAGGAGTAGCATCATTTAAGCTCAAGCGATTTACGGGCAATTTTTCATTTAGGGAAGTCGCTAGAGAAAAAGCTCCGATTGAATAGGGAGTACTTTTGAGGGTATCAATTAATTCTCCTTCCTTACTCAAAACCACTGCTTTATCTGTAGTTTTATCCTTTCCTAGGTAGTATTTGCGAAGCAATTTTTTTGCTGATTCATCTTCAGGTCTATCCAATAATACGATCGCTGCATCATCCCCTCCCAATTCTTTCCAGTTGGTAATTTCTCCCTTATAGATCGCTTTGAGTTGAGCGGTACTCAGATTGGTAACCCCCTTAACACTTTTGTGCGTAGCCACTGTCAAGAGATCTTGGACAACTTCACGATATTGAATTTTACCATTATCCTCCTCAGGTGTAAGCTTATGGCTACTGCCCACAACATCCACGATATCGTTTTTTAAAGCCGCAATTGCGCCTTCAGATTGGGAATTAGTAGAAATCAATTCGACTTTGGCATCTGGATATTTGGCTTTATAAGCTTTTGCCAAAAGAGTTAAAATTTTGACAGTTGAACTAGAAGCAGCAAACTTTACAACCGTTTGTTTTTGAGAGTTAGTTGGGCTGTCCATAGAAACCGAACTAGTAGGATTGGAGTTAGAGACAGAACAACTGTAAGTGCTGAGAACGGTCATAAGAATGACTATTGGCAACGTAATTTCTCTCATGAATTAATTCCGAATTTAACAAATATTGTAGTTTCCCATAAAATGCGTCTAGCCATACTTTAGTTTGTACTTACTGGCATCAAGTAGATTTTTTTACTTTAATTAACTTTAATTAACAAATCAAACTGATTTATATAAGACAAAAAAACTAGTTTTCATTAGAAAATCAAAAATTACGCAAAAACACCCTAGAAAATTCATTTTATTGACTCATTTTATTACAGCAATAAGTGATGAATTAACTCCCGTCATTTCTACTTAACATTTTAAGAGGATATTGAGGAATGAAACCTTTAATTAATCAAAAGAAAAGTAAAGAAAGCAAAAAGTTAAAAGAACTTGTTTGGGTCTAAGAAGAAGCTATAGCTATAGCAATATCAGGTTTACTTAGGCTCTTACGGATAAAAAATGTCCCACCAAATTTATCTAGCTTCGACTTCACTCAGCTAATTTTTACTTTGGTATTAAGTAGCTAGAAATCAACAAACTTAAAATCTAGAAGAGCATACCGCCCGTGCAGCGGGCGGTATGCTCTCTGGTTTTGGTTTTTAATTATGCCGAACTACTTACTGGAATTTTTCCAAGTCTATAGGAATGTGAATATAAAATTCTGTTCCTTTACCTATGGTGGAATGACAAGTTAACCTGCCATTATGCTTTTCTGTAATTATTTGATAACTAATTGCCATTCCCATCCCCGTTCCTTTACCTACTGGTTTAGTAGTAAAAAATGGATCGAAAATTTGTTTCTGGATCTCTTCGGGAATACCGTTACTATTATCAGCGATCGCAATCTCCACAAAGCAATCATCTATCACTCTAGTCTGAATTTTGATATAGGGCGATCGCCCCCAATTATCTCCCTTGGTATCTCTTTTGAGATCGCTTTTGGGATCATTTTTAGGATGATAGTTTACTTCTTCTAAGGCATCGATTGCATTTGCCAAAATATTGACAAACACTTGATTCATCTGTCCAGCATAACAATTAATCAAAGGGAGATCGCCATATTGTTTAATAATTTGAATGTGATTAGACCTCGACTTAGACCTCAGTCGATGTTCAAGAATCATTAAAGTATTGTCAATGCCTTTGTGAATATCGACCTGCTTAAATTCAGCCTCATCCATATGTGAGAAGTTTTTCAGCGACTGAACAATCCCTTGAATCCGACTCGTTCCCACCACCATCGAATTAATAATTTGCGGCAAATCCTGCTTGATAAACTCTAACTCAATTTCTTCAGCAAGGTTTTCCATCTCAGGGATTCCTTGAAGATAGTTTTGTTGGGTTAGTTTCGTAAAGTTTAAAATTTTCGCAATATAGTCTTTTAAATAACTAAGATTGCCATGAATAAAGTTGACAGGATTATTAATCTCATGGGCGACACCTGCGATTAACCTACCTAAGGAGGACATTTTTTCAGATTGAACTATATGAACCTGGGCTTTTTTTAGATTAATCAAAGTTTCTTCTAATTCAATATTAGCTTTAGTCAGTTCGGCAGTGCGCTCAGCAACCTGTCCTTCAACGGTTTTGAGTAAATCCTGTAACTGCTTGTTCGCTTGTAAAAGTTCCTCCGAACTTAGTTCTAAAGAGCGCTCGACAATCCGATGATCATCATCGTATTGACAATACGCAGTATCGATATCATTTAAAAATCCCTCCCATTCTGAGGGCAACGAATCGATACTGCCAAAATGTTTTTTGATCTGACGCTGAAGTAAGCGGTGCATTGGATTTAATAAAAAGCTACTGCTCAGAAAAAGTGGTAATGGTCATTGTTTGATTGTGGAGTTCGCAGCGTTCTCCCATAGAAGTGGGAGCCATCTCTCCATAGGAATAAAAACCCGTCAGAACTGTTGATTGCCCCATGACTTCTCTTACGCCATCGACTTCTTCTTCGATGCGTTGCTTTAGTACTAATTTGCGCCCAACACAGCTAATTAAAATGGCTAGGTCAGGTGAGCCTTGGGTCATATGGCTGATGCTAGTTTGAGCTGCCCCAATCGCCCCATCGACAAGACGCTCGAAGTTAGTTTGCATTAATTGTACGACGCTTCCCTCTGGAACATCTCCTGCAAAAGTCAGGCTTTGTTCTGCTTCATCAATGGATAAAATCGTGCGCACTACCGAGCGATCGCCTTCCGCATTGTAAAGACTCAGAGGGAATAATAATCCCGATGCTGGCAGTCCAACGGCATGATCACCCAGATACTTTTTATATAGTTCTAGGGCAGATAAGCCATCCAGCTCATAGAGAATATTACCTTGAGATTTGGTGACTACACGTTTAGGACCAAAGGTTGCCCATCCCCCCAAAGAGCCATAACCAATTTTAATGCGATCGCCATAGATCCCGATCGCGGCAACTAGTTCTTTCTCTAACAATTCATTCCAGAAAATGAGCGTTTCGGCAAATCTCGATCCATCCCCTGCCAAACCTCCCGTAACCGTGACCTGCTCTGGTAATTGCGATCGCAAGCCTGAGATGAGATCGCTACCATTAACGATTAACCCATCCGATAGAACAAAGAGATGCACTAAATCCTCTGTTGGAAAGCTCTGAGCCAGTTTTGCACCTATTGCAAAACTATCGGAAGTCTTGGTAATGGGTAAATAATTTCCTTTGATCTGAGTATGCTCAAACTCTATCGCGGTAACTACAATCGCATCATCGGTAACTTGAGTATCACAAATCTCACCCGCCGTAGAACAGCCAATAATCGTAGCATTTGGGTAAATCTGTCTAAAATATTGAGGATAATTCTCAGTCTTAAGAATATCTGTTCCACCAAACACTAGTACTAAATGAGCTGATTGGTTACTATTAGGAGAATTCGGTTCCCATCCTTGATTTACCGTCCATCTACATTGTTCGATTTTCATAGTTATTTCTAAGGACTATAGAAAGAGGTCAATAGTTTGTATTTGGAATTTGCTAGAGAATGATTTTCTTTAATGATCTACTAAACTACTCAATTAATCGTCATCTCTAATAATCTCACTAATTATTATGCCCACTATCTCAAATAATTATCCTGCTAATTAAACATTATATTAAATATTATATTTACTGCAAACCTAAATGCTTTGTATAAGTTCAACCTAAAGGAGTACGACTCCACAAGCCCAAAAATCTATAAATAATTTAGGGTTACTATATTGTTATTTATAATTCATATAAAATTCTAATCCTTCTAGGAAATTCACTTTATTAAAGCAAGACAAGCCACCTATAAATTGCTTGTCTCATGGGATATTCAGCATCAACAATTACTTTAATAATACTGGCTAGTCCTAAAAAGGAAAGGATTTAAACAGGTGAGGATGGGCGGCACTTCGCGCCGCCCATCCTCACCTGTTTAGCACTACCTAATACTGTAATAACAAGTAATACCAATTCACGAAAGTGTGATAACACTTTTATGAATTAAAAACTAAACCTCGTAAGAGGGTTTAAGTTAAGAAATGGCATAGCCATTTCTTAACTTGGTATAATGGGTAGGATATAATTAAAAACCAGAGGCAAAACTGTGGTGTAAGCACAGTGATCACCATAGTTTTTAGATATTATTTTTAGATATTATTTTTAGATATTATTTTTAATTATGCCTAGATATTTAGGTAGTGAGTAATAAGTAATAAGTAAATTAGCAAAAAATATATAAGCTATTACTAAAGTATTACTGCTTGATCAGTCAATAGACATAATGCCTATAAGTAAGTGGGCTTAATTAAATATAAAACCCTAAAACCTGCGGTGCACGCGCAGTGTACACCGCAGGTTTTAGATCGAGATTTTAATGTAAGAATTCAGGTAAGAATAGGAATGAGAGAAATAGAAGAAGGATCAATTAAAGCTTGACGGAAAAAATCAATGACAGATTTACCTTGAGCTTTACAGGTTTGAATAACCGTCAAC
>NZ_ALWB01000034.1 GCF_000332215.1 Pseudanabaena biceps PCC 7429 | reverse complement strand
TTTTGATCGAAAATTGCTGTAATACCAATTCCCAAAAGTGTGGCTACACTTTTGGGGAATTAAAAACCAAAACCAGTAAGGGTTTTAAAATCACAAAATGGCGTAGCCATTTTGTGATTTGGTATAACCTAAAAACAATTAACCTAAAAATAATTTATATACTGGGTTTTGGCTTTCATCCCAATAGCGATAACCAAGAGTATCAAGGAAGGCTTGCCATTCTTCCATCTCTGAAGGTGGAACCTGTACGCCGACAACAATCCTTCCATAATCTGCACCATTATTGCGGTAATGGAACAGGCTGATATTCCAATTGGGACTCATGGAACCAACAAACTTCATCAAGGCTCCTGGACGCTCTGGGAACTCAAACCGATAGAGCAATTCGTTATGGGCAAGGGGCGATCGCCCACCGACCATATGTCTTAAATGGAGCTTGGTCAGTTCATCATCAGTGATTTCGATCGCCGTAAATCCATTCTCCGCAAAAGTTTTAGAAATCTTTGCGGCATCGGCACGATTGATAATCTGTACCCCAATAAAAATATGAGCAATTTCACGATCGGCAATTCGATAGCTAAATTCGGTGAGATTACGTTTGCTCATATGTTCGCAGAATCGGCGCAAACTACCCGACTCTTCGGGAATTGTCACGGCAAAGATTGCTTCGCGATGTTCGCCTAGTTCGGCGCGTTCGGCAACAAATCGGAGGCGATCGAAGTTCATATTTGCCCCACAAGCGATCGCTACTAGGGTTTGTCCTTCGATTCCCTCTCGCTCGACATAGGCTTTTGCTCCTGCGATCGCCAAAGCCCCAGCAGGTTCTAAGATTGATCGAGTATCCTCGAAGACATCTTTAATAGCGGCGCAAGTATTATCGGTATCGACTAACAAAATTTCATCGACATATTGCTGACAGAGCCGAAATGTCTCTTGCCCGACTTCACGCACAGCAACGCCATCGGCAAATAGACCGACTTGATCGAGGCGGACTCGATGTCCCGCCTTGAGCGATCGCGACATCGCATCGGAATCTACTGGTTCCACTCCAATAATTTTTATTTCAGGACATAAACGTTTTACATAGGCAGCAACGCCCGAAATCAAACCACCGCCACCGATCGCTACAAAAATTGCATGGATTGGCTTCTGATATTGACGCAGGATCTCCATTCCAATCGTTCCCTGTCCTGCTATCACATCGGGATCGTCAAAGGGATGGATAAACGTGAGATTCTTTTCTTTCTCCAGTTGACGGGCATAGGCATAGGCATCATCGTAGGTATCGCCATATAAGACCACTTCACCACCGCGCATTTTTACGGCGTTTACTTTAACAAGTGGAGTGGTCACGGGCATGACAATAATTGCTTTTGTCCCTAATTCGCGGGCGCTGAGAGCCACGCCCTGCGCGTGATTTCCTGCGGAGGCGGCGATGACACCCTTGGCAAGGAGTTCTGACGGTAACTGCGCCATTTTGTTATAAGCGCCACGCAATTTAAATGAGAACACCGATTGCATATCTTCTCTTTTCAGCAACAATCGGTTATTTAATCTTGCCGATAGATTGGGAGCAAATTCTAAGGGAGATTCTTGCGCGACATCATACACGCGAGCTTTGAGGATTCGTTCTAAATAGTCAGATTGCACAGCGTCGTCAACTTATTTTCATCAATAGAGCAAACTATAATTTTACCCTCTTTTTCATATTTTAGTATTTTCGCCAATAATTCATAACACCTTGCCCAACCTTTGGCATGGCGAACAATTCCCACAAACCAAACCCTACAAAAATCTAAGTAGCTGGGCATAAGTAAACTTAAAACCTAGAAGAGAGTAGCGCCTGCTACGCGGGCGCTACTCTCTCTAGTTTTGTTTTTTAATTATGCTGAACTACTTAGCAAATAAGCGATCGCATTTCATGCGATCGCAAAATTTGGAGGTATGCTTCGCGGTAAACTTTACTAGAGTGAAAATTTTAAAGGCTTATGCACGGCAAATTCCCATTGCATCCCCCCATACGCTTCGGCACTGACGGTTGGCGAGGTATTATTGCAGACGACTTTACCTTCGAGCGCCTAGCCGCTGTCGCGCCGATCGCTGCCCATGTTTTGCGTGAAACCTTTGGTGCATCAGGCAGCAACACAATTATCGTCGGCTACGATCGCCGCTTCATGTCCGATGCTTTCGCCAAACGCACTGCCGAAGCGGTTGCCGCTATCGGTTTTGATGTTTTGCTTGCCGATGACTTTGCGCCCACCCCCGCTTTTAGTTGGGCTGCATACGAACGTCAAGCTTTGGGCGCATTGGTAATTACCGCTAGCCATAACCCAGCAAACTATTCAGGATTAAAAATCAAAGGTGCTTTTGGCGGTTCCGTATCCCCCGATCTGACACTCAAAGTCGAAGAAATTCTCGAAAGAGGCGACTTTGTCTATGAAAATCCTCAAAAAGGCAAGATCGAAACCTTTAACGCATGGGCAAGTTATTGCGCAGCCCTGCGCAGCAAGGTAAATATTAAGGCAATCCAAGAAGCGATCGCTGAGGGAAAGTTAACATTGTTTGTGGACGTAATGCATGGAGCCGCAGCAGGTGGTTTAGCAAGAATTTTAGAATTACCATCGCCCGATCAAGTAAACTTAATTGAGATTAATTCTGATAATGATCCTCTCTTTGGTGGCGGCGCTCCCGAACCTCTCCCCCGTTATATCGCTGAAATTCTCCGCCAAGTCAAAACCTATCACCACGATCGCCCCGAAAAAACCCTAGTAGGATTTGTCTTTGATGGCGATGCCGATCGCATTGCAGCCATTGATAGCGAGGGTAATTTCCTGAGTTCGCAGATCCTCATTCCCATTCTCTTAGAACATCTAGCCAAATATCGTAGTTTTAAAGGGGAATTGATTAAAACCATCAGTGGCTCCGACCTGATGCCTAAGGTTGCTAGCCTTTTCGATTTACCAGTATATGAAACGCCCGTTGGTTACAAGTATATTGCGGAGAGAATGCTGTCAGGAACGCCTTGCCTACTAGGTGGCGAAGAATCAGGAGGTATTGGCTATGGCAATCATATTCCCGAACGGGATGCCTTGCTTTCAGCCCTGTATGTATTAGAAGCGATCGCCATATCAGGCAAAGACCTAAGCCTTCTGTACCGCGATCTCCAAAAGCAAACTAATTTTTTTTCCCATTACGATCGCATTGACAAAAAACTGTCAGGCATGTCTGCCCGCGAGAAACTAGTCTCTACTCTCCAACAATTCTCATTAACAGAAATCGCTGGACGTAAAGTCATCGAAGCCCAAGCCCCCGATGGATTTAAGTTTCGATTGGATGACGGCAGTTGGCTACTAATTCGTTTTAGTGGTACTGAGCCTCTGTTGCGCCTCTACTGCGAAGCAGCAACGCCTGAACTCGTGCATAAAACCCTTAACTGGATTTCTAATTGGGCAGAACAATTTAATTAAATTTCTAAATAAATAGGGTGCAAAGCACCCTATTTATTTAGAAATTTACAAAATTGCTGTACTTAAAACCTAGAAGAGCGTACCGCCCGCGTAGCGGGCGGTACGCTCTCTGATTTTGGGTTTTAATTATACTGAACTACTTATATAAGGAGTAACATAACATTTTGAGAAAATCTTCAAATTAAAAATCACAAAATTAAAAATCATAAATAATGCTGACAGTTTATTTCACCATCGGTTTGCCTGCTTCTGGAAAGTCTACATGGGCAAAAAATAAAGTCGATAAAGCGCCAAATAGCATTAAGCGCGTCAATAAAGACGAGCTTCGCGCCATGCTAGATAATTCCTATCACTCGAAGGGAAATGAGAAGTTTGTTCTCGATATTCAAGATCAAATTATTAGAGCGGCTCTAGAGAATGGAAAGCATGTCATTGTCGATAATACGCATCTATCGCCCAAGCACGAAGCCAGAATTAGAGAGTTAATTAAAGGTTTGGCAGTATTAGAAATAGTAGACTTCCGCCATGTGCCGCTAGAAACTTGCATTGAGCGGGATTTGAAGCGCTTTAATTCGGTGGGTGAGAAGGTGATTCGCGATATGTATAACCAATTTATCGCTCCACCCAGAGCAGCTAAACCCGCCCATAATCCAGATTTGCCCGATGTAATTCTCTGCGATCTCGATGGCACGATCGCTTTAATGGGCGATCGCAATCCTTTTGATGCGGCTAGGTGCGAGCAGGACTTGGTAAATGAGCCTGTGCGATCGATTTTAGAGACTTCTGGTAAGGCGATCGTGTTTGTATCTGGCAGAGAGGATAAATACAAACCACAAACTCTCGCATGGCTAGAAAAGCACAATATTTCTTTTGATGGTCTGCATATGCGAAAGTCGGGTGATATGCGTAAAGATAGTATTGTCAAGAAGGAAATTTATGATGAGTTTATTCTTGATAAGTACAATGTTGCTTTTGTCCTAGACGATCGCGATCAGGTAGTCAGAGTTTGGCGCGATCTAGGCTTAACTTGTTTGCAAGTTGACTACGGCGATTTTTAAAGCTGTGATAATGTTTTAAAAATAACTAATTTAGGAAGGTTCAATTTATTTAACTGATGCGTTAGTGCAACGTAACGCATCAGTTAAATAAAGATGATGGGTTACGCGATTGCTAACCCATCCTACATTTAATTTCAGCTATGTATTTGTCTTTTGCTTAGTTATTAAAGCGATCAAAAATACAAACAAAACTAATATCTCAAAATAGTCTTTCCAGAAAAACAACTATGCAGATTCATAGATTAGCTCTAAAAAATTTTAAGTGCTTCAAAGAAGTAGATGTTTCTTTCTCAAGAATAACTTTGCTTACAGGTGAAAATAGTAGCGGCAAAAGTTCTCTAATATATGGAATATTAGCTCCGCTTCAAAGTGTTAGTTTAAATGGCAACTCATTTCCATTCTATTTATCACTTAATGGGAACTATGTGAATATGGGAGGATTTGAGGAGGTTTCATTTAATCATAGCTTAAAAAATGATTTGGGGATTGATCTGAATTTTGCTTTTGGAGGAAGAGTATATGAATTCAACACTTCATGGTGTTTTGACATAATACGCAATTCACCTAGATTAAGGAATTTAAAGAATGGAGATCCATTTACAAAAACTGAGGTAAAGCAGAAAGAAGATTTATCTTATATTGTAAATATTAAACATAATGATGTTGAATTAGAGCCTTTAGATATTCATGATTTTCATACTAAAGCAATTTATAATTCTGATAGGGATTTCTATGGCTATTTTATTGAGATTTCCGACGATCTATATAATGAATTAATTAATAATTTTAATTTTATTAGTTCTTTTAGGTCTCAACCTGAACGGACTTATTATCAATCATTACTAAATCGTACAGTTGATAAATTTGGTGGAGGTTATATTGATCAAATTTTAGAATGGAATGATAATCAGTCAGAAGAATCATTGAATTTAGCCTCTATTCTTAAAGATTTGAAGATTTTATATGATATTAAACCTCATAGATTGTCAGGGGGAAGATTTGAGATAAAAGTCAAAGTAAAAAGTAGAAGCAAGTGGGAATCATTAGCTGATGTTGGATTTGGGATCAGTCAGTTTTTGCCGATTATTGTTGCTGATTTGCAACTGTCAGATGATTCAACATTGATAATGTCTCAGCCAGAAATCCATTTACATCCTTCTGTGCAAGCTAATTTAGGCGACTATTTAGTTAAGCAAGTTAATGAGAGAAATAAAAACTATATTGTTGAAACTCATAGTGAGTATTTGCTCAATAGAATGAGATTGCTAATTGTCAAAGGAGAAATCTCACCTGAAGATTTAGCCGTTTATTATTTTGAAAACTCGATTAAAGATGGCAGTATTGCTCATAAGATTGAATTTACCAAAGATGGACAAATCTTAAATGCTCCAAAAGGATTTTTTGAGACATATATGATTGATACGATGGATATTGCTCTTAATGCTTGATATGTTTAACTTTTAAAAATTTCTAATGACTAGAAAAGATATCTTTATCGACAATAATATAGCTAAAAACTTCTCTAATCCTCTCGATCCTGAGTATAAGCAACTTATTAAATGGCTAATAGAATTTGATGCTAACCCTAAGAATATGTATAAAAATGCTCATTTGGTAGTTTCCAATAAGCTATTGAATGAATATTTGAGAACTATGGGAAATGCAACTTTAGGAAATAATATTCTCCGAATCATTGATACTTTAACTAAGCAAGGTAGATTAATTAAAATTAGCAATGAACAAATAAAAGAGTTTCAGAGAGAGCATTTTACAAATAAAGTAAAAAAACGATTGGTTTCTAATAAAGAAGATCGAGAACATATTCCCGTAGTTTTATTGTCCGATCGCAAATATGCCCTGACCTTAGACGAAAAATTTACAGACGACCTCATAAACTTTCCAAGTTTTACCGCCACAGTTGGGAAAAAGCCATCCGATATTCCCTACGATAAATAAGATGGATAGTCAGCGCGAAGTACTGCCCATCTCTCTAGACACAAGGTAAATTGTCAGATCGTGTAGTTTGTGACTTAAACCTATGACAGTTGCGTTAAACTAAAAAGCTAAGTCTCTTAATATGTAGTTGCTTTACGATGGAGTCACTGTTTTCTACTCAAGGCATCATGGTTATGCTGCTTGGTGCATACGCCGTTGCCATGTGGATGTTCCTCACCAGCGCACCAAAAGTACATACGATCATGGTTTCTAACCTCGATCAAGCGCGATATTTTTATGAAGGCGAGTTAAAACTGCCGATCGCCGATGTGCCGCTACATTATTACTACGGCTATGAATACGGCATGGGCGCACCTGCTGATCCGATTTATATTCCTGCTACCGCCCGAACTGCTAAATCCAAATATTCCGCAGACATGGAAGGCGCGTGGTATCAACTCAAGAAAAATGTGCAACTGCATATCGTTCCTGGAGCAAATGCTACAGATAGCGATCGCGGCAGACATATTTGCTTTAATCGCGACTGTGTCGAACAACTCCTGCTACAGATCCAAATCAAAGGTGTCAAGCATAAAGTCCGTAGCGAAAAACCCCTCAACTTCTTGGTTAAAGATCCCGATGGGCAGGTAATTGAAATCGCTGAAGTACTTAGCTAACCGAAAAAAGAAGGCTCACTTAGCGAGCCTTCTTTTTTATCTTGTGACCTAGATAACGTTTGGAATGGTTACTAAGTAGTTAGGCATAATTAAAGAACAAAACCAGAGAGCATACCGCCCGCGCAGCGGGCGGTATGCTCTTCTAGGTTTTAAGTTTACTTATGCCTAGCTACTTAGTGTTCAAAATAAGTATCTGATAGGAGTCTAAATATAACGATGTTACTCTCTGTTGATACTGTGATCGCCGAAGAAAAACTCACCAAATATCT
This sequence comes from Pseudanabaena biceps PCC 7429, assembly GCF_000332215.1. Lineage (GTDB taxonomy): Bacteria > Cyanobacteriota > Cyanobacteriia > Pseudanabaenales > Pseudanabaenaceae > Pseudanabaena > Pseudanabaena biceps. Next base: position 26,064 of record NZ_ALWB01000034.1, on the reverse strand, counting down.
GTTGGTGCTTCTGCCCAAAGATGACAAATCACAGTTTCTTCAGAAAGCAGGATATACCCTAGAAAATTGGCAACAGTTCCTAAGCATTCTGGTGATCGGGAGTAATTATTATGAAACCTAAATATCCTTTATTCTCTGAAGTTGTGTTATTGCAGGATATTCCAACCCATAACCTGAAACGTGGTTCAGTTGCGATCGTTGTAGAACAATATGCTGCAACTGAGCAGCAGCAATATGGTTACAGCCTTGAAGGATTTAATGTCCCAAATGTGACAGTTGAAGTCGACGAATCTCAAGTCACCTCCACAGAGCAATGGCAAAAAGAGATGGAGATTTTAGAAAAACTTCATCGATTAAGTGTTGTAAAACTGGTTCATTTAGAGTCTTATATTGAAAAATTATTAAATGAAGAACTTACCGATTTGCCAAAAGTGTCTTAAACGTCATTAAGTTTAACGAATTTTGGCTTAGTGAAAATTTTTAGGAAGTGTAGATTTTAAACCTAAATATTCAACAACAAACCAATTAAAATCCACTCTTGTGACCTAGATAACGTTTAGAATGATCGCTATTGTCCAAAATAAGTATCTGATAATGGACAGCAACGAACGAGTATTTGAAGATATGGCAACAAAGCAAGCAGCAATTTTGGTCTTGGCGGATGGTACTTGTTACCGTGGCTATGCCTTCGGCGCATCTGGAACCGCGATCGGCGAAGTAGTATTTAATACTGGTATGACGGGCTATCAAGAGGTAATGACCGATCCCAGCTACCGAGGTCAAATTGTTACTTTCACCTGTCCCGAACTTGGTAATACAGGCATAAATCCCGAAGATGATGAATCCGATCGCCCACAGGTACGCGGCATCATCGCCCGTAATATTACAGCAGTTCCCAGCAACTGGCGATCGCGTCAATCCTTACCCGATTACCTCAAGGCTCATAATGTCGTAGGCATTGCAGGTATAGATACTCGCGCCTTAACACGCAAATTGCGATCGCTCGGCGCAATGAATGGGGGCATCTCTACGGAAATCCTCGACCCCGAAGTTTTGCTAGCCCAAGTCAAGGCTGCGCCCTCTATGCAGGGTCAAAACTTAGCCCAAGAAGCTTCCACCACCAAAATCTATGAATGGGCAGAAAAAACCCTACCTGAGTGGGAATTTATCGAACCATCTCAGCTTACAGGAGAAGGCTTGACCGTAGTAGCGATCGACTTTGGCGTGAAGCGTAATATTTTGCGTCGTCTTGCCAGCTACGGTTGCCGCGTGATCGTCGTCCCTGCCGATACTACTCCCGAAAAGATCCTCTCGTACAATCCCGATGGCATTTTCCTCTCTAACGGACCTGGCGATCCCGCCGCTGTCATGCAAGGTATTGAAACGGCAAAAGCCCTTTTATCCGCAGACAAACCAATGTTTGGTATTTGCTTAGGGCATCAGATTTTAGGCTTATCGATGGGTGGCGATACCTTCAAGCTCAAATTCGGTCATCGCGGACTCAATCAACCCGCTCAAAACCAAGCCGAAAATGCCGATCGCCGCGTCGAGATCACCAGCCAAAATCATGGCTTTGCCCTCACAGACAATTCCTTTGACGAGTCTGCGGCGATGCTAACCCACATCAATCTCAACGATCATACCGTCGCTGGTTTAGAACATAAAACCCTTCCGATCTTCTCGGTACAATATCACCCCGAAGCTAGCCCTGGTCCTCACGATGCCGATTATCTCTTCGAGCGTTTTGTGAAATCGATGCGCGAACATAAAAATAGCGCTCAGCAAGTCGCTGCTTAACTATTTCTGACTACAAAATCTCTATCCTTTAGTAAGTAGTTCAGCATAACTAAAAACCAAAACCAGAGAGCATACCGCCCGCTGCGCGGGCGGTATGCTCTTCTAGGTTTTAAGTTTACTTATGCCTATTATACTGAACTACTTATAAGTTTTTGCACAATTACGATGTTTGATTAAATAGGTGGGAATAGATTGGTATGGACTCAGGATCAATGCTTCGTAATTCGCAATGCTGAGCCTTCCTACAGAGGCTTAGAGAAGGGAAGAGCAGGAGACACCAAGGCGCGATCGCCGACTTTAGCGAAGCGATCCGCATTCAATCTGACAATGCTTATGCCTATAATGCTAGGGGTTCTTCAACGCAATTGCTTAAATAACGGAAAAAGGGTATTTACAAATGGCTCAGTTTTTATCATTTCGGAGATTTCTTGTTAACGAGCAAATTAATCAGAAAATCAATAAGAAAGAATTATCCATTCACCAATCGCCTAGCCGATTTAAGGGCGCAAGTACATTATTACTAGGTGTTTTAATCGGAAGCTTTCTTTATGCTTGTGAAGCTAAGGTAAGTGTATCGGGTGGAACTGAGGTTAAGACGACTGCGGAAACTCCAACCAAAGAATCTGCCGCTCCCACCAGCGCTCCAACTTCGGCACAGCCAACATCTAATGAAGCTATTGCTGCCTATAATCAGGGCAATGCTAAAAGTGAATCAGGGGATGTCAAGGGAGCAATTGAATCCTATAACAAAGCTATTAGCTTACAACCTAGTTTTCCAGAAGCCTTTATTAATCGGGGAAATGTCAAGGCTAAAGCGGGAGATAAAGAAGGTGCAATTGCCGACTTTAACGAGGCAATCCACCTCAAAGCAGATTCGGCTACTGCCTACGCATCCCGTGGAGACTTGAAACATCTTTCAGGAGATAATGCGGGAGCGCGCGCAGATCTCATGAAAGCGGCGGAACTCTTTAAGCAGCAAGGGAAAGCTGAAAATGCAGAGGCTATCACCAAAGCGATCGAGCAAATTAAATAGTTCAGTTAGTTCAGCATAATTAAAAAACAAAACCAGAGAGAGTAACGCCCGCTACGCGGGCGTTACTCTCTTCTCAGTTTTATAGCTGCTGTCAACCGTATCAGGACATAAAACCAAAGCTCACAATGGCTACGCCATTGTGAGCTTTTAAAAAAAAACCTTACTGGGTTTGGTTTTTAATTCACAAAAGTGTTGTTACACTTTCGTGAATTGGTATAAAACCCACAAGAGGGTTGCCGCGATCCACGCGGCAACCCTCTTGTGGGTTTTAATTTTGTCCTAACAAGACTGGCGGCAGCTATAATTGGTGGGCTAGGTGGCGAAAGCAAAACTTCTCAAACAGGCTCTAAAGTGAGATGATATGAAGATAGAGAGATCGCGCTCATTTAACTTTGTATTACAACTATGCCAACCCCAGTACCCACACTTCCTACTGACTCTGAAGGACTTTTAAAACTCTTACGCCATAAGGAGGGGACTTGGGTGCAGTGGGGAATCGCTTGTCAAATGCTGCAAAAAATGGGAGAGAATTCCCTCGCAATTTTTGAAAATACAGGTTTTGAACCGATCCAACAGAATCAGATAGTCGTCGCTTCTCAGGTCTATGCCAGTCTCCAAGCAGGAAATGCTGCCGATATTGTATTGGCTCATTTCGAGCAAAAGGGCAGTGATATTTTGAATGAGTTGCGCGTACTCAGCCAAAGCGAACGTGTGACCATGGCAACCTTTGCCCTAGAAAAGAACCTCGATGTTTTAGAAGCTAAGGATGTTGTCAAGGCTCTCAAAGAAGCTTCAAGCGTTGCCAATTTGCCAGAGGGATTTACGCGCCATCCAGGGGATGCCGTAGTGTTGCAAGTCCTCAAGGCGGCACAGGGTAAAATCGATCCGCAGGAGCGGACGAGATTGATCGCAAGGGGTTTACGCTTTGCCCATAGCGAGAAGGCAAGAGCCGCCATCGAGAAACTCCTCATGGATATGGCAAATCCATCGAAAAAAAAAGCTCCCAATTTACCTAACTTCCGTTATGACGGTGAAGATAATATCCCCCGCATTCTCCCCGTTGCAGGCTATCTGCCATTAACACTAGAAAAGTTTCGGTCAGTTCCACAAGTGAGCGAGTTAGCACCCTTTGGCATTGTCCAAGGTGCGGGAGCAGAAGCTTGGGCGACTCTTCCTGGATGGTTTGTGGTACATCAAGCTGAAGATGGTGTGATTGTGGCTTGTAACACCGATACTTTAAAGACTTCGATTAATCAAGAGGTCTTGAGTGCCTTGCGCGATCGCCCTGAAGATATCTTGGTACTGGTCGATCGCGCTCAACGCGAATGGGATGAAAACAGCTATTTTGCGATCGCTGGTGAAGATGGCAATCTCAAGTTTGCATGGTTTGAGGCGCAACCCGAAGTCGAACTCTTAGGTAAAGTTACCTTAACCCTACGCCCCAAGCGTTTCTTTGACGAAGATGCCTCTAAAGATCGCTGGCAGTTTGAGGAATAAGTTTGTTTTGTGGTATTGAGAAGTATAAAGGGACGCGATGCGTCGCCTTTGCTTTTTAGATTAGAATAGGACTTTGTTGGTCGGGGCTGTCACACAATGAGCGAGATAAAGGGTAATTTCATAAATTCAGCCAATCAAGTGCAATTCCTTGATGAGTTTGAAGCGATCGTTGTCGGTGCAGGTCATGCGGGCTGTGAAGCGGCTCTCGCCTCAGCAAGAATGGGTTGTAAAACCTTGCTCCTTACCCTCAACCTCGATCGCATTGCATGGCAACCTTGCAATCCCGCCGTTGGCGGTCCCGCCAAATCCCAACTTGTCCATGAAGTCGATGCCCTTGGCGGAGAAATTGGTAAAATTACCGATCGCACCTATCTTCAGAAAAGGATTCTCAATAGTTCGCGCGGACCCGCAGTTTGGGCGCTCAGAGCGCAAACTGACAAACGCGAATATGCCGCCGAAATGAAAACAGTGGTTGAAAACGAGCCGAATCTCTCCGTGCGCGAGGGAACGGTCATTAACTTGTTGCTCGATCATAACCAGGGCATTATCGGCGTAGAAACTCAATTTGGGGTGGGTTACGCCTGTAAAGCTGTCATCTTGACCACAGGCACTTTTCTCAATGGCAAAATCTGGGTGGGCAATCGCTCCATGTCTGCGGGGCGTGCGGGGGAATTTGCGGTCGCAGGGCTTACGGAAACGCTAAATGCTTTGGGCTTTGTCACCGATCGCTTAAAAACAGGAACCCCCGCAAGGGTCGATCGCCGTAGTGTGGACTATAGCCAAATGGAAGTTCAACCATCGGATACGGAGCAGAACTGGTTCAGTTTCGATCCTTCGGCATGGGTGGAACGGGAGCAAATGAACTGTTACTTGACCCGTACCACCAGCGAAACCCATCGGATTATTCGCGAGAACCTGCATCTTACCCCCGTTTATGGTGGCTTCATTGATGCCAAAGGTCCTCGTTATTGTCCCAGTATTGAAGATAAGATCGTGCGCTTTGCCGATAAAGAGAGCCACCAGATTTTTATCGAACCTGAAGGTCGGGATATTCCCGAACTCTACATTCAAGGTTTTTCCACGGGAATGCCTGAGCATATTCAACTCCAAATGTTGCGAACACTGCCTGGGCTCGAAAATTGCCATATGCTTCGCGCTGCCTATGCTGTGGAATACGACTATATTCCTGCGACTCAGTGCTATCCGACCCTGATGACAAAGCTGATTGAAGGGCTATTTTGTGCGGGACAGATCAATGGAACTACGGGCTATGAAGAGGCAGCCGCGCAGGGTTTAATTGCGGGTATGAATGCGGCTCTATTTGCACAAAAACGAGAGATGGTCGTATTGCCAAGATCCAGTAGTTACATTGGCACGCTGATCGATGATCTTTGTACGAAGGAGTTACGCGAACCCTATCGAATGCTGACCAGTCGCTCCGAATATCGCTTGATTTTGCGATCGGACAACGCCGATCGCCGCCTCACCCCCATCGGTCGCGAGATTGGTCTAGTAGACGATCGCCGCTGGCAACTCTTTTGCGACAAACAAGATCGCGTTCATGCCGAAGTGGAACGACTGAATGGAACTCGCGTGAAGGAAAAGGATGAACTCGGACAGAGAATCACCGCCGAGACAGGGGAAATTATTCGCGGAGCTATAACGCTTGCCGACCTATTGCGTCGTCCTAAATTTAATTATGCGGAACTAATTCACTATGGCTTAGCCGATCCTCACTTGAATCGCTTTGAACGTCTTGCCGCCGAGATTGAAGTGAAGTATGTGGGCTATATTCAACGGCAAGAGCATCAAATTGAGGAAGTTGCCAAACATAGCGATCGCCCCTTACCAACGGATATCGACTACAATGCGATCGCGACATTATCCAAAGAGTCGCGGGAAAAACTGACCAAGATTCGACCGATGACCATCGGTCAAGCCAGTCGTATTGGTGGGGTTAATCCTGCGGATGTGAATGCCTTACTGGTTTATTTGGAAATCCAACATCGTTTAGCGGCAAAAGCAAAATAACATAACCCGCAAGAAGAGAAGATTGGCGCTTCGCGCCAATCTTCTCTTCTTGCGGGTTATACCAATTCACGAAAGCGCGGCAACAATATTTTGGGTTTTAATTTTGTCCTAACAAGACTGGCGACAGCTATAAAAAGACAAGTCCTAGCCAAAACAGATAATCCAGACGGGAAGCATAACAATTATGCCGACAAAAGAGAAGGCAATCGTGCTAATTAGTAAATCGCGATCAAGATTATAGACCTCAGCAAGAATCAGCACAGATAGCCCCGTCGGAGTTCCAGACATTAAGGTAAGAATCAAGCGGGGATCGTGGCGAAGTCCAAAGGCTGTAGCAACCAAACCAATCGCTAAAGGAACGATCGCCACCCGTAAAAAAGCCGCGATCGCCGCAGGTTTAATACTTGTCCATTGCTCGATTTTGCCCAGTCGTAAACCCACTAAGGACAGAGCAAAGGCGATCGTTACCCATACCCCCACATCCAACCCCGACTCGATCGCAGCGGGTAAAGTGATCGGGCGCGTATACCAACCGATCGCAAAAGCCCACAGACTTGGTACGGTCGCGACATCCAGCAATAGCCTCCACCAAGGGGGCTTAATCTCGCTCTTGCCAAAGTAACTAGCGATAAATACGGCAATGCCATAATTACCAGCTACATTACTGGTAATGCTATACAACACCGCCCAATCGGCATAGTTGGCACTGGTCAGGGAATTGGTCAGGGTTAATCCCACAAATCCCGTATTACCGAGCATTGTTGCCAAAATAAAGCTACCCAAACTAGAGCGATCGCTACCTTCTTGCTTAGCAAACTGCCAACCAATGAGCGCTAATAGCCAACTGATAATTAAAGAAGCGATCGCGACATAGGGAATATAGGGCGTATCCGAAAACTCCGTATGCCGTGCCAATACAAAGAGCTGCCAAGGTACTCCCACCCAATAGAGAGCCACCCCCAAAACTTTGGAAGCATTTTGGGGAGCAAATCGAGAAAATATTAAACCAACGCCTGTCCATAGTAATAAAGGGATATAGGCATCGATCAAAGCACCAAGATGGAAGCCAGACCAGAAATCGTTAAGACTATTTAGCAGCATTCAGAATCCATTCAGTAATACCATCTGCAAGGGTTGCGGCTAGTAACTTCTGCTGCTGCCGATCGACAATCCATTCAAATTCAACAGGATTGATCATAAAACCTAACTCCAAAAGCACTGACGGTGCAATTGTCGGTCTTGTCAAGGCCAAATTATTCCAATAAACACCATAATCCTGACGCTCCAGCTTTTGGGAAACATAGGTGTTAATGAACTTGGCAAAGTCTTCAGCCTGTGGGTTATACCAAAAAGCCCCCATCCCTGATGTGTTAAGGGCATCACCATCATCGGGCAATGCATTGTAATGAAGGCTGATCGATAGGGTGGGCTGCTCTTGTTCGATTTTAGTAACCCTCGTTCCCAAATCCACATCCCGATCCTCTGTTCTGGTCATCACCACATTTACGCCACGATTTTGGAGTTCGCTCTGCAATAGGGTGGCAGTAGTTAGGGTGGCATATTTCTCTGGATAGCCCGTCGGCGATCGCGCACCTAAATCCTCATTACCGCCATGCCCCGCATCTAGAAGAATTTTAACGCCCTCTAAGGGTTGGCGGTCTTTTGCTGCGGTCAAAACTGGAGGATGTTTGAGCAATAAAATCAGGTTTGTCCCTTGATAGCGAATCTGATATCCCCATTGTTGCTTGGGTTTGAGACTAAGGGTGTAGGTTACCTTATGGGAATCCGACTGTACCCAATCTAGCTTATTGATAATGGTATCGGGAGCAATGGAAATGGTATCGGTTTGGGCCGTGACATTATAAAGAGTTAGGGCAAAGGTGCGATCGCTTTGGACGATGGCGAGGGGTACAGGGATTTCTAAGGGAATCGTTACCTCTGTCCAAGCCTGATCGTGATCAATAATTCGTCTTGTATTAATACTGCGCACATTGGAATTGGCGAAGTTTTCCGCATCTTCTTCAATGGCGATCATGCTCTTTCTGACCCAGCCGCCATAATCAAGCCGCAGCCAAGCCCCTTGTTTGCCTGTGATTACCGCTTTAGTGCCTTGAGGCAAAGGAGTCAGCCTTGAGAAATCGGTACTCGCCCCCGTTCTGGCATCGGCAACGATCGCCGTTATTTTGGCAACTTGGACATTTGTGGGAGAGAGAATCTCTACCGTACCAGTAGCTTTTTCCTTAACAAAGCGATCGCCCGACCGATCCTTGAAACGCATCTCGTATTCGGGCTGACCAAGTTTACTTGCCTTTTCAAAACTGGCACAACCACGAAAATAGCCTGAGGGTGATTCTTCGGTGGCTTGGTTATTGCCCGTTAATACCGAAGAATTGGGCGGCAACTGCGTATTGCGGCGGCGGGGTAGTAAGGGAATCTCGCGATCGCCGACTCTGGCTAATACGGTCGCATTGGGCGTGGCGATCGCCTCAAAGCAAATTCTCTCGTTAGGTTGCCTAGCAATATCGACGCTAGGGAATAGAGAATCCTTGATAAAACCTATATTTTGAGGCGGTAAGGTAATACGCGACTCTCGCAGCACCTTGACATTTATCTGGCGATCTCGATTAGGATCGCCCGCCAAATTAACGTATTTAATATTAAAGTTATTTTCGCCTAACTGAAGCGGCAAACTCGGCGCAAAATGTCCAGCCTCACTGCGTTGGATTAATTTGCCATTGATGCTCACATTGCCATCTTTTGGCGCAGTCCCGATAAAAAACAGGCGATCGCTATTGGTCGTATGTTGCAATGGGGGATAGGTTAGATGCAATTGGGTGGGGGGGACGAAATTCTGAGCGCTAGTCGCGGTCACCACCAGAAAACTGAAAATCGCGATCGTCAAAATCCCTATCAGTCGCCGCATAATCTCTGTTACTTATCTAAATTAGCGATATCAAACCGTATAAATCAATCTTAACGTTATCGTGCTTGAAAACTCAGAATATATAGCTGTCGCCAGTCATATTGCTCCTTCATAATTAGGGTTGTGCGGCGGAACCGCACAACCCTAATACCAATTCCCAAAATGGCAGCACCATTTTGGGAATCTCAAAACCTGACTGGGTTTGTTTTTTAATTCACTAAAATGTTGGCTCACTTCAGTGAATTAGTACAATTATGAAGGAGCAGTGGCACTTTGCGTCACTGCTCTCTTTTCGGTTTTATCTCCTGATACACTTGGCGATAGCAATAAGTAGTTCGGCATAATTAAAAACCAAAAACAGAGAGCGTACCGCCCGCTACGCGGGCGGTACGGTTTTCTAGGTTTTAAGTTTACTTATGCTTAGCTACTTACAGCGCTTTGCGCTCAAACCCAAACCAAGGAAATTTTTAAAAGCGTTGCAAAGCAACGCTTTTAAAAATTTCCTTGTGGTTCGTTTGATCGATAATTGCTGTAACAATCAAAAATCAAGTTAAAAAATCAAGTTAAAAAATCAAATTAAAATGAAAATATTAGTCATGGGTGGTACTAGATTCATCGGTGTTTCACTGGTGAAGTTACTCGTCTCCCAAGGTCATGAAGTAACTTTATTTAATCGCGGGAAAAAGCCCTCACCCATTGCAGGACTGCGCACGATTATTGGCGATCGCACCGATCCACAGCAATTGCAAGACAAACTTAGGGGCGAATCCTTCGAGGTCATTTTTGATAACAACGGTCGCGAACTCAGTGACACTCAACCCCTTGTCGAAATTTTTCGCGATCGCCTTCAGCATTTTGTCTATATGAGTTCGGCAGGTGTATATCTCGATAGCGATATTCTGCCCTATCGCGAAACCGATGCCACCGATCCCAAAAGTCGTCATAAGGGCAAACTTGACACGGAATCCTATCTGCAACAGTTGCACTCTGAAAATGGATTTCCCTACACTTCGATTCGCCCGACCTATATCTATGGTCCTCAAAATTACAATGATGTGGAAGCTTGGTTTTTCGATCGCATTGTCCGTGATCGCCCTATTCCCATTCCTGGTAACGGGCAATTTATTACTCAACTCGGTCATGTTGAGGATCTCGCGAGGGCAATGGCAGCAGTATTAGGCAATCAACAAGCGATCGGCGAAATTTATAATATTTCCGATAACCGTTACGTTACCTTTGTCGGGCTTGCTAAACAATGTGCGATCGCTGCTGGTAAAGATCCCAGTCAACTCAATTTTGTATATTACAATCCTAAGGATTTTGACTTTGGCAAAAAGAAAGCCTTTCCCTTTCGCTTGCAACATTTCTTTGCGGCGATCGCCAAAGCCAATCAAGACTTACAATGGCAACCAAAATACGATCTCGTATCTGGTTTAACAACTTCCTTTGAACTAGACTATCTTCCCTCTAACCGTCATCAAGCGGATATAGATTTTGCAACGGATGCACAAATTTTAGATAGCGCCAAATAATACCAAAGCTCAAAATGGCGTAGCCATTTTGAGCTTTGAGAACCCTTACTGGGGTTGGTTTTTAATTCACAAAAGTGTTGTCACACTTTCGTGAATTGGTATTACTTAAATAATCTTAAATAATCTCGCAATTGTTGATATTTATACCGCTATTATTGTGTTTTTTTATAATCAAAAAGATAAAAATACTACTTTGCGATATTACTAATTTTACCCCATCAATTTGTATAGATATTTCCAAGTGTACAAGGGCATAAAGCCCCAAAATTAATTGGCGGTGCTTCGCGCCGCTAATTAATTTTGGGGCTTTGATTTGTTCTAAGTTAATAGACTGTAGCTATAATTAGGCACTCTTAAAAAAACGAATAATTTCCCTGACATGCTCTAAAAATTGACTATCAGTGCTTAATTGCGCGATCGCTTGTCTGGATTCGCGAACTAAACGTTCGTGGTCGCTATTGTTTGTAGCCCGTAGATCCTCTATGTTAGCAACTAGTTTCGATAAATCTTTACGGGTCTCATCGGCAAACTGTTCGTACTTGGACACCCATGAATAGGGATTGTCTGTATTCAGTTGTGTATTAATTTGGCGCACCAGTTCTTCTAAAGTAGCAAAACGCTGGCGTAACTCCATTATATCTTCTTGCGGATAGTCAATTTGTTGCAAAATTGCCCGCAACCTTTGCGATATGTATTCATAGGCGCTAATAGCAGGTCTTAATATTGTTAATAACAGTGCGGCGATCGCCCCAATATAACCGATCGTGCCCACCCCAGTGGCAGCTAATACATAGAGGACGATCGCCGAAATGAGATGCAATCCCAAGGCTATCCCCAAGGATCTCTGCGCTAGCGATCGGACATAGGGTAATTGGTTTTCATCAACATTAACCCCTCTTTCCTTAGAGATTTTTGCGCGATCGAGTACCGATCTAGACTGGAAGTAAATATTCCAAGGTACGGTAACAATAATAATCAACCAGACAAAAATACTTGCCGCAATTACCCAATCCACAAAATTACCAAAGGGTAAATTGAACCACTGCGTCAGTCCAAATCCTGCAAAAGATAGCAGCAGCAAAGTGACAAGCCAACCAAAAAATTTACTCATAGGAATGATCTAAATAAAGTAAAGGATCTCGTCTCACATTCCTTTTATACCAATTCACGAAAGTGTGACAACACTTTTGTGAATTGGTTAGAATTGGTTAAGTAGCTAGGCATAAGTAAACTTAAAACCTAGAAGAGCATACCGCCCGCATAGCGGGCGGTATGCTCTCTGGTTTTGTTTTTTAGTCATGCCGAACTACTTATAAACCCCAAGAGAGGGTTGCTGCGCGGAGCGCGGCAACCCTCTTTTGGGGTTTAATTTTGTTCTAACAATACTGGTGGCGTGCAAGCAAGTTATCTCTTGGGTTGCTACGGCTAAGAATTAGGCATAATTAAAAACTAAGCCAAAGACTTATGACGCATAAGCAGCTAGTGCCATAAGTCTTTTACCTAGCTAGTTAGGAAACTTTTGAGGGAATTGAGCGGCTTCAACATTTAACGCTACTACCTGACCGTTTCGCTTAACTTCCATCCGAATTTTGTCGCCTACTGCCCGATCCTCTACTAGTTGTGTAACTTGTTCGGCTGTTAAGATTTCTTTGTCATCAAACTTAACAATTACATCACCTCGCTTGGCTCCTGCCAATGCTGCTGGAGAGTTATCAACGACTCTAGTAATCAGAACACCTTTATCGTCAGAAATTTTGACACCAAAATCTTTGTCTTGATTCACTTGACTCTTTACATTCGCATCAACCGTAACCATTTGAATGCCGAGATAAGCTCGGGTCACTTTACCACTTTGGATCAGTTGCTTGGAAATGCGTTGAGCAGTTTCAATTGGAATTGCAAACCCCAATCCCTGCGCGCCTTGGATAATTGCTGTATTTACACCAATAACTTCGCCATTCTGGTTAAGTAATGGTCCGCCAGAATTACCAGGATTAATTGCGGCATCTGTTTGGATAAAACTAACGCGCTTATCTACTCCGATTTGTCCGCTATTGCGACCGATCGCACTGACGATCCCCGCAGTTACAGTATTGTCTAAACCTAGAGGGTTGCCGATCGCAATCGCCCAGTCTCCAGGTTGTAAGCTTACAGAACTACCAAGACTTACAACAGGCAAATTATCTGCCTTAACTTGAACTACAGCTACATCGGTAAGCTCGTCGCTACCAATTACTTTACCCTCAATCTGGCGACCATCCTTAAGGACGACAGTAACTTTGTCTGCGCCACTTACAACATGGGCATTTGTGATAATGTCGCCTTCCTTATTGATGATAAAGCCAGATCCTGTGCCACGTTCTACCCGTTCTTTTGGTAAGCGTTGCAATTGGTCACCAAAGAACTGGCGAAACATGGGATCTTCTAAAAATGCTTCGGGTATTTGTTGGGTATTAGCAACAGTGCGAGATGCGTTAATTCTGACAACGGCGGGACCAGTGCGATTAACTGCATCCACAATATAATTACGGGGGACTGAGATCCCTTTATTCTTATCACTGTCCTGCGCAATTGCTGGCGATATCGAAGCAACCTGTGTTACGGGAGTAACCACTGTTGTATTGGGAGATCTCACTCCTGACACAACTGCCCATGCTCCTAAAATCACACCTAACAAAAGCATCGAAGCATAAATCAGAGGTTGCTTGTAACGAGATTTTTTGTTTGAGTCTCTCATATCTATGTTCCGCGACCAATAATATCTGTATTCTACAAAAGATTTTCTATCATGTTAATCTTTGCTGTTAGACGGTTTACCGTCACATTTTCATTAGACCTAATTCTAACAAAAAACACATCACCCATCAGAATCGAATTAACCATTGATTGATAGCAGAAGTACCCAATTTGGGAAGGCAAAAAAAATTGCAATCTCGCACAAACTTAGAAATCCACAAGTGATTTAAGCAGCTCAGCCTAATTGGACTTAAAACCTAGAAGAGCCTACCAATCAATGTGTGGTCGGTAGGCTCTTCTAGGTTTTTCTTCTCAACTATATCGAACTACCTACGATTGCTATAGAGCTATACCAGTTTTACTTAAGATATAAAACCCAAAATATAGAAAATATAGATTGCTATAAGAAGCAGCTCCATCCATCTTTTAAGGTTTTATTTGTCCCAACTAAATAATAATTAACTGAAGTGAGTCAACACTTCAATGAATTAAAAAATAAATCCAGTAAGGTTTTGAGATTCCAAAGCATAATTAAAATCCAGATCTAAAATCTGTGGCGCACGCGCAGAGTGCGCCGCAGGTTTTAGGATTTTATATTTAATTAAGCCCACTTACTTAGTCGAATGTTGGAAAATTCTTGGCAATCAACTCAATATGTAAATCGAATTTATTCTCTTCTTTACAAGGGTACAACTACAAACCTTTGCTTTTATTTGGAACTCTTCGACTTAGGCAAGGGAACGAGCGGATCTTCCATTGCAATAATAATGGGTTCGTCTTTTACCTGTGCAGGAGTCTTGATGCTGTTTGCCACTGGGCTAAATTGAGGATTAGAGTTGAAGGTAAACATCGATCCAAATACACCGACTATTGCCGCAACTGATATACCAATACCAGCTAACTTCCATTTGCGGCGCTGCGATCGCTTGTCAATTTCAGCAAAGACGCGATTAATCATTACATCTGTTTCTTTTTTCACAGATGAATGGGCGGCAACGGGGACAGGTAAATCAATTAACAATTGTCGTAGCTTTAGTTGTTGCTGATAAAGACGACGAAAATCAACATCCTCAGCAAGCCATTGTTCAACTAACTGCTCTTCCGCTTCAGTTACTTCGCCATCTATATATGCACTTAGTAACTCAAAGCGCTCCTCGGGAATAATCATAGAACTATTAAAAATTTGGTTAGCACTCATAACTTCAATACACCCCTCGTTACATATTAGACAGATAGGGTTGTAATTGCGCCTGTAACTTCAATCTTGCTCTAGCAATGCGTGATTTTACTGTACCAAGCGATACACCAGTTATCTCTGAAATTTCTTCATAGGATAAACCTTGGATTTCCCTGAGAACAATAGTTTCACGGAAGCTAGAAGGTAAATCTTGAATGGCTCGACGCAGTTCTTCATAAAACTCCTGCGTAGACATATTTTCAATGGGACTGGGGGCGGCACTGGGCAAGTCCCAGCTCATTTCATCTCCATCACCAGACATAAATGGTGCATCAAGCGAAACCGAACTGCCAACCCGTTTGCGTTTGCGTAATTCGTCATAAAACAAATTAGTGGCAATCCGACTGAGCCAACCACGAAATTTTTCTGGCTCTTGCAAACGCTTGATATTTCGATAAACGCGTAACCAAACTTCTTGAGCGAGATCGGCGCGATCTTGCCAGTCGGGAGCGAGCTTATACAAAACTTGATCGACGTAGGATTGATTACGCCGCATAAGTTCTGCAAACGCAGACCTATTAGTTTGCGCTTCTGTTTGGCACATTTGCACCAATTCAACGATGGGGAGCTTATCAACGGACACGGGGTTGGAGGGTGCGTACACTCCGATGCTGTTTGACCAAGATAGGCTGTAGCTCATCAATTACTCGCTCCTACTGGACTTAAATCTGCACTAGACTGCAATAGTCTGTGTCTTCTGTATTCAAGTGTTAGGACGAAGAATGAAAAAGTTTGTTCCTATCAAAATAGAGCTTGACTCGATATATAGCTTAAGCTTGCTAAGGCAAAGTTTTTAGATTTTAACTAAATTAGCTGAATATCGATACTAAAGATATTTCAAGAGGGATAATAGCAGTTAGTTTGTGTATTTTTGCTAATTCATAGATTTCCTTAGATTTTCGATCTGTTTTTTTACTTAAAGTTACTTATGCAGCGATCGCAGTGGATATCGGTTTTTACGGGCGTTGTCGCCGTAATTTTGGGTTTAGGGTACTTGGTTCTGGTACAGGTACTAGATTGGCGCGGTGGCGAGATGTTGCCCGCTCCTGTCGATTTGTCTTCAGCTATTCAGGAATTTTGGCAATCATAAGTAGAGAAAGATCTTTGCCCCTTCTCTGTTTGCAGGTTGGGAACCGATGAAACTAACCAGAAAAGGTCATTACAGTGTGAAAGCGATGCTCGATCTGGTGGTTTGGGCAAAACGCAAACCAGCTTCGGTTCGCGAAATTAGCGATCGCCAATCTATTCCTGCACCATATTTAGAAAAAATCCTGATATCCTTACGGCAAGCTGATTTAGTCGAATCCGTACGGGGTGTTCAAGGTGGTTATAGATTAAAGCGATCGCCTAAACATATTTCCCTAGGCGAAATTTTAACTGCCGTAGGCGAAGATACCTATCCCCTGCCTAGGCTAAAGCCACAGGAAAAACTTGCTTCCGATTGGGTGACCTTTGCACTTTGGCAACGACTGGATCGCAAGCTAAAGGATGCCCTCTATAGCATTTGTTTAGAAGACTTGTATTACGATGCCCGCAGTTGGCAGGCCTCGCAAGGACAAAGTGCGGGATTTATTATTTAGAAAAATTGGCAATCCAGAAATTAAGCGAGGTGGCGCTTTGCGCCACCTCGCTTAATTTCTGGATTGCGGCAAATTACTTTGCCCGAATCTGGCGCATGAGGTTTGCCATCTCGATCGCACCCATGCCAAATTCCCAGCCTTTATTACTTTTAACGCCTGCCCTTTCCAAAGCCTGCTGCATCGTGTCAGTGGTCAATACCCCAAAAATAATTGGTACACCCGTCTGGAAAGAAGCCGCTGCGACACCCTTAGATACCTCGTTTGCCACATAGTCAAAATGGGGCGTATCACCACGGATGACCGCTCCAAGACAAATGATTGCGTCATATCGTCCTGAAGTAGCTAATTCTTTTGCCACCATTGAGATTTCGAGACTGCCAGGTACCCATGCATAATCAACTTGGCTGCCAGTCTCAGATACATCCACACCATGACGTAGCAGTGAGTCTTGGCATCCTTGGAGGAGCTTACCGACGATCAGGTCATTAAATCGGGCGACCACGATCGCAAAGCGCAGACTATCAGTATTGGTAAAGCTACCTTCAAAAACCGCCATAAATTATTCTTAACTTTTATATTCTTAAATATATTCTTAAATTTTGTTCTTGTTTATTCCTATACCAATTCACGAAAGTGTGACAACACTTTTGTGAATTAAAAACTAAACCTAGTAGGGGTTTTCAAGTTAAGAGATGACGTAGCCATTTCTTAACTTGGCATTAAACTTTAAATAAGAACAAAATAATCGAGCGAACTAAAAGCTATCAAAAGCCTGATTAAAAAACCTTTGATAACTTTTGGGTATTCTTTTGGATGCGCTTAGCTATGACTAGGCGACAAAAGCATTCAAAATGCCGATGACAATTACGAACGCCAACCAAATAAGAGAACCAAGAAATAACAGTGGCTTGCTTTGATTCCAAGAGCTGGGAGAAGCGTAAGCGACAGGTACGCCAATCACGAGAACAAAGGAAAACAGTACAAAAGCTGCCAATAAAAGTTGGAATAGAATAGTCACTTTATTTAAACTCCGAATACTAAAACAAGATACTAAGACAAATCCTTTACACCAAATTAGCAGAAAATGCGTCTCTCGACAGTTTGACAGAAACGACGCTTAGATGAGGCTTATAAGTAGATAGGCATAATTTAAGAAGAGATTCAAAGCCTGTGGCTCAAGCGCAGCGAGCACCACAGGCTTTGAGATTTTATATTTAAATGTGCTTAGCTACTTATAATCGCTTTCTCAAAATTTTAGCGGGTAACGATTTGCTAATACTTTAACAAATCACGAAAAACAAATCACGAAAAACATTTCTCTGCGGGCTTTTGGATTTTTGGGGATTTTAGAGGATTTTAGAGAGCACCTGCGGCCGTGCGATCTAGCACTCCCTCAGATAGGTGAGTCGTAATATTTCCAGATTGTAGAATAGGACGATTCTTTGCGCCTTGAGGATAATCAATCACGCTGACACCGCCATTGCCCTGCTTAAATACCCAAAATTGTTCGGGCGTAAAATCAAATAATAAGCAAAGAATTGCCTTATTGACGGCATCATGGGCGACAACTAAAGCGGTTTCTCCCGCGGGGACTGATTCGACAATTTTTTGCCAGATGAGCGCTACCCTTTCCCAAACCTGTTGTAAATTTTCACCTTCAGGCATTTGGACAGTTTCGGGTTGGGACTGCCAGAGTGCGAGTTGCCCCGCAAATTCCGCTTCGATTTCATGCTCGAACTTGCCTTCCCAGAGCCCGTGGGAGATTTCCTTAAGTTCGTCAAATAGTTCGAGTTTAATGTTTGGGTGTTTGCTTAAAATCTCTAAAGCTGTGTCTTTAGGTCTCAACATGGGACTACTAAAGGCTTTATCAATTTTTGTATTTGCCAAAAATTCACTAGCTCGTCGAGCTTGGGCATGACCATTATTGTTGAGGGGGACATCAATTTGTCCTTGAAAACGTTTTTGGCGATTCCATTCAGTTTCACCATGACGCACCAATAATAGGCGTGGACCGTTGTGATTTTTCTTGACGGGGGGCAAGGGTGAGCCAGAAATATCCGCGAGATGGCTCGCGAGATTCAGGGATTCCAACTGTACGCCTTCGACTAGGCTAGAGCCTTGGAAATTTAAGACCGTAATCGCGCAGTTGACCTGTTGAATATTGTGATAAAGACGGACGGGAATGCCGATCGCCGAGCAGATCAATGCTCGATTGATACCACTATGCCCCACTAATAGAATCGTTTTATCTTGATGTTTGGGCAATATCTCTGCCCATAGTCCCTTGGCTTGCTCGAATAGATCGAGAATGGGATAGCGATCGCCTAGTTGAAATGTTTCTGGGGCATTTTGCCAGCGATCGTATTTCTCAGGGAACTGCTCTTTTACCTCACTAGCGATCATCGACTCCCACTCGCTGAGATCGATTTCCAGTAAACCATCTGCTGTAATTAACTCTGGAGGATTAAAATTTTCAGCCAAAATAATCTTGGCAGTATTTCGGGCGCGGACAAGGGGACTTGCATAGGCAACATCAATATTAAGATTTGCTAGAGCCTTACCCGCTAGTTTGGCTTGCTGCTTGCCCTTATCGGTCAGAACCGACTGCAATTCTGGGCGATCGTAATTACCGCGTCCTTGAATTTTACTTAGGATATTGAAATTACTTTCGCCGTGACGGACGATCACTACTCGCGTACTCAGAAACTTACCCTCGTTTTCTTTATGGCATTTTTAGGCATTTTTAGTAAGCGATCTGCTGGTAGCTAGGCATAATTAAATACATAATTAAATACATAATTAAATATAAAACCCCAAAAGCTGCGGTGCAGCTTTTGAATCTGGTGAATCTGGTTGTTAATTAGGCTTCGCTACTTACTTCAGAATCCCTTACACATTTAATATTAAAACACTATTAAGAAAATGTAACGCTCAACGCTGCGCTATAATACTACGATAGGCTTAAGCTGGCTGTTAGCTAAAACGCATCTAGCTGCTAGTTAAGCGCATTGAGCTTACTCACCATAATCATAAACTTGAACTATCAAGTACGCTGTTTTACTTACAGGCTGAATGCTGTAGGCAAATGGTGTAAGCACCTTTTAGATAGTCTAAATAAACGCCAGTCTAAGAAGTAACTTAATTCTTTTAACGAAACCCCACCAATTTTCCATACAAAGCAATATGCCTTGTTATCGTGATGTCAGAGCAGACACAGCGACTGGTTACTAGCTCGGTACATAGCTAAGTAGCTGGTTGACGATCTAGGTAGCTTGCGATTGAAATTTTTTTCTTGTTTTCGTTATTGGTACGTTCTGTTTTGAAGCCCCTGCGACTCCTTGAGTATGTGGATAAAGGGTTTGAAAGATATTTTTTAATATTTTTTTATACGAAGTATAGAAAAAATATTTTTCAAGTGTTCTTAGGCTGGCTCTTTTGAATCGAAGAAATTCTGAGGAAATTGAATGCCAAAGCAAATAATTATTGCCGAGCAGTATCGAATTGCTGCTGTTTTTAGCGAAGATCAAATTGAAGAAATTGTTGTTGCCGCAGGAACTCATCAAGTTGGGGATGTTTACTTGGGCGTTGTCGAAAATGTTTTAACAAGTATCGATGCGGCGTTTGTGAATATTGGCGATGGCGATCGCAATGGTTTTATCCATATCACCGACCTTGGTCCTTTAAAAATGCGGCGATCGTCTGGTTCGATCAGCGATCTGGTCGTTCCTCAACAGCGTGTACTCGTGCAGGTCATGAAGGAGCCCACGGGAAATAAAGGTCCTCGTTTAACAGGAAATATTTCGCTACCTGGTCGTTATGTTGTGCTATTGCCCTTTGGAAGGGGGGTAAATCTATCGAGGCGCATTCGTAGTGAAGCCGAACGCAATCGTCTTCGAGCCCTAGCGATTTTGGTCAAGCCTGCGGGCATGGGGATTTTGGTGCGTACTGAGGCGGATGGAATGCCAGAGGAGCAGATTATTGAAGATCTCGATAATTTGCAACGTCAGTGGGAAGGTATTCAACAGGATGTGGCAACTACCCGCCAGCCCACTTTGTTAGATCGCGAACGCGACTTTGTCCAAAGGGTGTTACGAGACTTATACAGTACTGAAGTAAATCGGATTGTGACCGATACTAATGATGGCTTGCGCCGCATCAAGCAACATTTACTGGGCTGGGGCGATGGCAAAATCCCTAACGGTTTGATGTTGGATCATCATCGTGAACGCACGCCAATTTTAGAATATTTTCGGGTAAATGCAGGTATTCGTGAAGCCCTCAAGCCGAGGGTAGATTTGCCTAGTGGCGGCTATATCATCATCGAGCCCACTGAAGCTTTAACCGTAATTGATGTTAACTCTGGCTCTTTTACCAAGTCCCAAACTTCAAGGGAGACGGTGTTATGGACAAATTGTGAGGCGGCGGTAGAAATTGCCCGTCAAATCCGTCTGCGCAATATTGCTGGTGTAATTGTGGTGGATTTCATCGATATGGATACCCGTCGCGATCAATTGCAATTGCTCGAACATTTCAATAAGGCGTTGCGATCGGATAAGTCCCGTCCGCAAATTGCGCAACTTACAGAGTTAGGGCTTGTCGAGCTTACCCGTAAGCGTCAAGGACAAAGTATTTATGAATTGTTTGGTCGTCCTTGCTCGACCTGTGGTGGGCTCGGACATTTGATGCATTTACCCGGGGAAGCAGCGGGACAACCTGTTGACGCAACATCACGGACTTGGGAATCAAAGCAATCGAATCAACTCGATTTTACCTCCGAGTATGAAGATGGGGATTCGGAGTTGGGTGGCGGACTGGAGCCAAATTTGGTGAACCATCCCAGTTATCAGGAGCGGGGCAATCTACGCCGACGTGGCAAAAGGGCAATGCTTAATAAGGATTTGCGGGAATCCCGCGAGGCTGAAAAAGCTCCCCCCGTCGATGTGCGATCGCGTTTTGAGCCAAGGGTTGAAATTCAAGCTGAGCCAAGGTTTGAGCCAAGGGTTGAGCCAAGAATTGAGCCAAGGATCGAGCGCGATGTTGCGGCTGAGCGGGCAGTTCCGACTAAAATCTCTCTGCCCAATATTGCGGCAAACGCTTTGCCGTCTAAGGCGATCGTCGAGCCTAGCGAAGAATTGGTCGAGGTAACTGATGTAGCCCCCATCCCAGTTCCTGAAAATTTACCTGAACGTCCTAATAAGCGCGAAATTCGTACCAAGGTGGTGGAGCCACCCGAAGTGATCGTGGTGGAGATGACTGAGGAAGAGCAGGACGTTTATTCGCTAATTGGGATCTCTCCTCTCGTACTTGTTGATCGCGAAGTTAAAGACCCCCGCAATGTGATTGTGACAGTGGCTTTACCTGGGCAAGCGCCCAAGATTGCCAACAATATGAGTAATTTGCGATCCAATGCAGAATCTAATGCAAGGGCGGGGTTTGACGCAAATCCAGAGTCAAACCATACGACAGAAGAGGAAACCTTATCGGAAAGCTTTGAAGTGCAAGCCACTACAGAACTGTCGGATGAAATTGCGATCGATCCAGTGGTTAGCCCTACCAAGGTTAATGGTAGTTCTAGCGGTGTAATCTTGAGGGTGAATCGAGCTAAGCCCTTAGATGCAACTGATGGCGATGAAGGTAATGATTTAAAGACAGAATTTTCGGAAACAAGTAAGGAGTTTGTGCCGATCCAATCTCCTGAGGCTTCCCGTCGCAAACGTTCTTCTGCTGCCCAGCCATAAAAAAAACGGCGCTAAGCGCCGTTTTTTTAGCTAATACCAAAGCTCAAAATGGCGTAGCCATTTTGAGCTTTGAAAACCCTTACTAACGTGAGTTCGGGATAAAGGGTTTGCTACGTAAACCCTTTATCAAAACCCAAAAGGAAAAGCCTTGCTACGCAAGGCTTTTCCTTTTGAAGTTGGTTAAAAAACGAGATCGACTTCTAATTTTTTTAAATTAATTGCATACAGCATACAGCCAGATATATTGGCAATGGCGATCGCTAATAGGTGAATATCAATGGGGGCGATCGCCGTTACTTCCCCATCAATAATCAAATTATTAATATTATTCCCACGCAGATCTAACAATATTAAGATCGTTTGATACTCATTGTATTTCGCCGTAATTGCATATCCCCAAGGTGTTGCCACGAGAATTAAGGCTTCATACTGCAAAGGAATCCGCATCAAGCGATAGGGTTTAAGATCTAGCAGCAACAAATTTCTACGGTTATCTGCCTCCAATAAAAGGACACGATCTCCAGTAAATGTGGCAATCCCCGCAGCAATAGCTACGGGTAAGGATAATCGATACATAATATTGCAACGCCGCGAGATCACAATCGCACGGCTTTCGTTAGTTTCAGTTTTATTCGCGATCGCTAACAAGTGATGCCGATCGATGGCGATGATGCAACTCAAGTCTCTCGAGGCAAACTCCAGACGCATGGCTCTACCGTAAACCAAATTTCGTATTTCGAGCTGTTTACCCGTAGATACCGCAAACCAATCGCCATAGGGGGAAATTGCCCATTTAAAAGTTTGGTCTAAAGGCTGGGATGATTGGTATAAAGATTTGGGAATGCCCCGAACGAACTGGTAAATAGAGCGTCTAGTGATCGCAAATAAGGTCTTCCTTACAAAAGCGATCGCCTCAATTGCTTGTTCGGATTTAGCAATCTGTTCTGTTTTATCTAAGGACAGACTATGACCATGCAAAAGAAACTTAGAAGCGCTATAAAAGCGAGATTTTTCCGCGCCGACGATGCCAATAATGCTTTCAGGCGTATTGCTTTGATCGAAATGGGGCGCTTTTTTGGAAAAGAGAATTTGGGTAGCCTTTTCTTGCTCGCCTCCCGTTTGAAACTGGCTAAAGTCTTCAGATTGCAATGTTCCTAATAAATCTAGCCGCATTTCATGCGCCGAACTATATCGCCGCTGCGGTAACTTTTCGAGGGAGCGCAAGATAATTGTTTGTAGCGATCGGGGCAAACTATTAGGGATGACTACTCTCTGGTTGAGATGGGCATTCATCAACTCCGTCGGCATTCCTGAAAAAGGGCGACTACCCACTAACAGCTCATACAAAATAATGCCGACCGCATAAATATCCGAACCAACGGAGAACTGACCGTAGAATCTTTCTGGAGCCATATATCCAGGAGAACCCGTATTACTAGCATCGGCAACAGTTTCTTGGCTGAGACGGGCAATCCCAAAATCAGAAAGCTTGGCTTGCCATCCCCGATCCGTAATTTTCAGGAGAACATTTTCGGGCTTAATATCGCAATGGATAATATTTGCCGCATGGGCATGTTCTAAACCCAACAAAATATCGCTTATGAGGTCAAAACATTGTTTTACCGTAAGTGACTTTGTGTGATTGATCAAATCTCGCAAAGTCCCCCCTTCACAATATTCCATGACTAAATAGCGATAATTTTGATGGTGGACAAGGGCAGTACAGGCAACAATATTTTCATGCTGGAGAGTTAGTAGAAAACGGAGCTCCCTCAAAAGCTTACTGGTCGGAAATCGTTTATGCTCCAATTCTTTGAGGGCTACCAGTTTGCCTGTATCTCGTATCCGCGCACATAAAACCTTACCAAATTGCCCTCTACCAACCAAGCCTAGGATCCGATATTTAGAGAACTGCGTGGTAGATTTTTCATTCATAACTAGCAAAAACGAGTCCGAAAAATATCAGTATCACTTAACCTCACCTCACGTTAACTTTAGCAGTACTAATTGAAATCATGTTGCTTAACATTTCGTTGCAAAACAACTAGAGAGAAGTCCGAGGATTGTCGATATCATGGTAGGAAGTGATATATAAAACGTAATATTTCTCAGCCAAATCCTTATTCAAATTTATGAGTCAAGCTTCTACATCCGCCGATGTCCCTAGCATGGGTCGTCGCCAATTCATGAACCTCATTTTAGGAGGTTCTGCTGCCGTCACTGCTCTTGGGGCAATTTATCCTGTAGCTGCCTATTTTGTACCACCTTCCCGTGGTGGTGCAGGTGGTGGTGTTGCGGCAAAAGATGCTCTGGGTAATGATGTAATTGCTTCTAAATTTTTGGCAGATCATCAAGCAGGCGATCGTGTACTTGCGCAAGGACTCAAAGGCGATCCTACCTATATTGTTGTTAATGACAACAAAGAAATTGCTTCCTATGGACTAAACGCAGTTTGTACTCATCTTGGCTGTGTTGTACCTTGGAATGTTGCCGAAAACAAATTTATGTGTCCCTGTCATGGATCTCAGTACAACGCTGAAGGTAAAGTTGTACGTGGTCCTGCACCACTATCCCTTGCCCTTGCCCATGCAACGGTTGCCGATGATGTTGTGCAATTTAGCACTTGGACTGAAACTGATTTCCGCACCAATGAAGCGCCTTGGTGGTCTTAAGAAAAATATTTTCTCGAAATCTCGCAATCCCAAATTTGCAATCCCAAATTTGCAATCCCAAATATTGCCAAAATACTGCCAAATATTGGCTAGCCAGTCTTTAAATCACATTTGAACTCATACATGAAAAAAGCTTTGTTCCGTGTCAACCGTTTGATTGTGGGAATCAGTCTATGTGTCCTCACAAGCTTAACGCTTCTATTTGGCGTTAATATTCAGTCAGCTCAGGCATATCCTTATTTTGCCCAAGAAGCTTACAAAAATCCTCGTGAAGCCACTGGTCGTATCGTTTGTGCCAACTGTCACCTAGCCCAAAAAGGCATTGAGCTTGAGCTACCTCAAGCCGTTCTCCCCGACTCGGTATTTGAAGCTGTCGTTAAACTCCCCTACGACCATACCCAGCAGCAAGTTAGTGCTGATGGCAGCAAAACAGGCTTGAATGTAGGTGCAGTTTTAGTACTCCCTGAAGGTTTCAAGATTGCTCCTGAAGAGCGTTTGTCTGAAGAGCTTAAGGAAAAAACCAAGGATATCTACTACCAACCCTATAGCGACACTCAAGAAAATATTGTCCTCGTAGGTCCTGTCTCTGGTGATGAGTATTCCGAAATTGTGTTCCCAGTTCTTTCCCCCGATCCTGCTAAGGACAAGAATATTCACTTCTTGAAATATGCCGTTCATGCTGGCGGTAATCGCGGTCGCGGTCAAGTTTATCCTACGGGTGAAAAGAGCAATAACAATGAATACAACTCTACTGTTCCTGGTTTAGTTACCCAGATCAGCCCGATCGCACCAAATGAAGATGAAGGTATCTATGGTGGCTATGAAATCTCGATCCAGACTACCGATGGTAGCATTGCCGTTGAGAAGGTTCCTGCTGGTGCTCAGCTAGTTGTCGAGCCTGGTAGTGAAGTTAAGGTTGGTTCGCCTCTAACTACCAATCCTAATGTTGGTGGCTTTGGTCAACATGATGGTGAAATCGTACTGCAAGATCCTCGTCGCATTCAATGGCTACTAGCATTCTTTGCTTCTGTAATCGTTACCCAAATTTTGTTGGTACTGAAGAAGAAGCAAGTCGAAAAAGTCCAAGCTGTTGAAATGAATTTCTAAGTAAAGAAAAATCATCAATAAAAAAGAAGAAATTAGCATTGCTAATTTCTTCTTTTTTATTGAGTGGCTATAGCTATAGCAATGCTTTATTTATACCAAGTTAAGAAATGGTGTAGCCATTTCTTAACTTGAAAACCCTTACTAGGTTTAGTTTTTACAGCAATTATCGATCAAACGAACC
>NZ_ALWB01000033.1 GCF_000332215.1 Pseudanabaena biceps PCC 7429 | reverse complement strand
TCTTTAACTTTAATTCTTTTTCTTGGCAATTTCCTAGTAGACAGTCAAAGTATTATCCCCTTCCTCTTTGCACACTCCTTTCCGCTTAGTCTCTTTTTCAGCAAGCCCTACTTATTGCTGAAATTATTTGGTTTTTAGTTACTCTTAGTTACTAAACTAGTTACTAATCAACATCCTTTTGAGTAAAAAAATATCTCTTGTTCTAGGGTATCCAAATAATATTTTCATTAATGATACCTAAGTAATATTTTGACTTGACTTTGCTCTAAACCTTATCTAGAGAGGTATTGAGATTAAATTCAGATTAACGTATTGCACTAATCCATAGGTCTACTATAATATAATTCGTTATGTAATACGGTATGGTATTTTTGTGTCTAGTGAAATCTAGATGAGACTTTAAACGCTCGACGTTAGAGAATCATTCTTGCCCAATAGAGCTACAGCATCTAGCTATACTTGATATGTATTGCTGCTAGATAGAACATATGTAGAAAGTTTTGGGTACTATAGATTCAGCACTCATAAGAAATATACGTCAGCTAGTTAGGTCTATTTATAATTTGTATCCCTACAATGAATCTAGACTGAGTAGAAATCTTCTCATCGTATACTTATCTCCCACATTACCAGTCTGTCTTTATGATCTAAATCTCATTCCTATTTATATTCTTTAAAGCTTATCAAAAATATGTTGGGCAAACTTTGTGCTTGAATATTATGTATTTTTCAGCATAATTAGATTGCCTATGTTTTGGGTGATTTTTAGTTGAATATAAAAGGCTGACATAGTTCATTCTAGAAATGGGTAATTTAACTCTCGTTGCTTTAAATTTCTTTGAAAGAAACGCATCCCCTTTTAGTGAGGAAACCCTGAACACATGCCCAAATATAGTAAACAAATAAACCCGCTTGCTTCATACTATCGGTTGATCGCAGCGACATTAACGATTGGGGGAATATCTCTACTAACTCCACTAACCACACTCGCGCAAAGTGTCCCCCAAACTGCTGCTGGAACAGCAATTCAGAATACGGCAACAGGTACGTATGAAGATCCGAACAACCCAGGTAGTCCTATTAATACTACATCCAACACGGTTACCGTAACTGTAGCAGAAGTAGCAGGTATTACAGTGACTGGTTCGGGATTCACTAACCAGACTACCCCAGGCGGTCCTGTTCAGCCAGGGAATGTGTTGGTATTTACCTACACAGTTACCAACGTTGGTAATGATTTTACCAGATTCCAGATTCCCAATGTTTCAACAACAACGGGGCCAGCTACTGTTTCTGGTGTATTGCCTGTTGATAAAACTGGTGCTACTCCTGCAAGCGGTCAACTGCAATATAGTACTGACGGAGGGGCGACTTGGACGAACGTACCTGTTGCTGGACTAACAACAGCGGGGATTGCTCCTAACGGGACTGTGCTAGTAAGGGTACCAGTTACCGTTCAGGCGGGAGCTAATGCGGGGGATGTCATTACTGATAGATTGGGACAAACCCCTGGGGATGCTCAAAACCAGCCACGGATTGCCGATGGTGGTGATATTTATACAGTCGCTCCTACTCCCGATCCTAATGGTCCATCAGTCAATGGCGTGAGGGAAGCCAGTGCTACTCAGACGACGACCGTTAACAGTACTGCTAAAACAAGAGCCCTAGCAACTATTCTAAAAACTCAGACTGCCTATAGTAATGCGGGGACTCCTGCGACTCTGACCGATGATTTGTTGACCTATGGGTTGAGTTTGAGGGTTGAGAGTAATGACGTAACTAGTACAGGTATTTCTCCTGCTGGATTGGCTGGGACAAGTATCTCGCTGGATGGCTCTACCGTTACACGGATCTTGGTCTCTGATGCGATTCCCGCAAAGACTGTACTTAACGTCGCGCCGACTCCTCCTGCGGGCTGGATCGTGGTTTATACGACCACTCCTGTGACTACTAATGCTGATGCGGCTACATGGACTACGACTGCTCCAACCTTAAGCTCGGTTACCAGAGTTGGTTTTGTTAACAATCCTGCGCTGATTACCTCAGTAGCGACGGGAGCGACAGTTACAGGCTTTAATATCCAAGTCAAGACAACTGGTGCGACAGCTAGTCCGACCACCATCTATAACATTGCTCAGGTGGCAGGTACTACCGTTGGCGATCCGACTACGAAGATCTATGACGACTCAGGTGACCAAAACCCAGATAATTTCAATCCTGGTACGAGTACCTTTCCGACTACGCCCGATGGTGGATTTTATTCTGGTACACCTACACCGACCAATATTGATACAGGGAATAATAATACTGGTACCAATAATCCTCTTGGTAATGTTAATGCAACTACGATTACAACGCCTGTTGCTAGTTCGGTTTTGAATGGACCTAGTGCGGCTCCTGCAGCCGTTGGACCGACAAGCAATAACGATGACTTTACCAATCAGTCTGCTTTGATTCCACCTAATACGGCTCCTGGAACGACCATCGATCCTGCTCCTGTATCCTTCACTAATACTGTTCAGAATAGTGGTACGACAGCAGGTAATATTTCTCTGATTCCAACTAAACCAGCAACTACGACCGATCTGCCTAATGGAACTGTCGTGACTGTTTCCTATCAGGGTATATCTGCTTCTTATACCTACAACTCTACTACGGGAATCTTTACCTTTACTTCAGGGGTTGGTACTGTCGGCGGTAACCCCATTGGAGCCACAAACCCAGTGCAAATCCCTGCGGCGGCAGTGCCTGCGAACGGAGCTGGTTCCGCTAATTATGGGGTCAGTGTCGATCTTCCATCAGGAACTCCTCTTTCGACGGATGGTAGCGCTCAGGGCGCAGGTATCACAACGGTTCAACGCGGTTTCCCCGTGCCAATCACTGCTTTTGTTGATGCAAATGGAAGCGGCTCGCCTACGGCACAAGTCCAGAACATTACCATTGATCGCGTTTATACAGGCTTCCTGCAACTTGTAAAACAGTCAAGGGTTTTACAGGGAACTGGTCCTGCTGTGTCGGGTACTGACGGAACCTTTAGCACCACAGCCAAGAAACCCGCTCCTGGTAACATCATTGAGTATCAAATCGTCTATACCAATATTTCCGACCTCGCGGCGGGAACTGGAAATGTGGTTCTGAATGCTGGCAAGGTGGTTATTACGGAAGATGGTGTTACAGCTCCCAATAACTGGGCAAAAGACAATGATGCTAATGGTCAAATTGATACTAGTAACATTGTTGGTTCGGCTAAGGATTCTGGTGCTTCTACGATCTCTTTCTTTAGTGGTACTGCGGGTACTACTTCTAGTGGTGATCAGACTGGTACGACTGCAACTACCGATGTCACCAAGTACATCGATAGCGTTACTGGTACGGTTGCTCCTGGGATATCCAGAACCTTTAATTTCCAACGTAAGGTGAACTAGATAATCGCTTTGAATTCAAGAATTAGAATGGTTATCATTCTAATTCTTGAATTCCATGGTTATTGTTATAAATTAGGTGATCAAAATGCAACGTATGAATTTAATTGGAATTGGAGCGATCGCTCTTTTATCCACCGTCCCTTTTACTGGTGTTATGCCAGGGCTTGCTAGTTCGCAGTCTAGTGAACCAGTATTTGCTCAATCATCTCAGCAACAAGCCCCAATTCAACTCAAGCTTGTCGCTGAAAGGCAGTCGGTTGTGGCGATCGCTTCAGGACAAGTGGAATGGAAACCTCTACCCACGAATGCGTCTCTGCGTCCAGGAGAAAATATTCGCTATGTGGTAACTGCTAGCAATATTAGCGATCGGCAAATTAAAAACTTGGTTGTAACTCAACCTATTCCCAAGTCTTCGATTTATGTTTTAGGCTCGGCAACCTTGCCCACCATTCAAGGTGCAAAGTTAGACTACAGTATCGACGGAGGTAAAACTTATAGTGATAATCCGACGATTCGGGTCAAATTAGACAGTGGTGAGATTGTAAATCGTCCCGCACCTGATAGTATGTACACGAATGTTCGCTGGAAATTTGGTGATAGCTTCCCTGCTAAGACTATTACCTATGCTACCTATCAAGTTCGGATTCGTTAGGGGCAAATCAAGGCAAATCAATATATCCTGATCGATCGAATAATTGTGGAATATGATCAGTCATTCGATCGACCAATTAAGGATTTCAATAAAGGATTTCATATAAAAACTTTTTAGATCAAGATTTTAGGCCCTTAAGGTTACCTGTTGAAAATGAAAACTCGAAGTCTGACGATAAAACAAAATTTTCTGCGAAACAGCCTAAACCTTACTGCCGTATTTCTGTTTGGCGCGATCGTTCAAGTATGTAATGCTAGCCAAGCGCAGACGAAAACTCCGATTCAGAATACTGCTTCCTATAGCTATACCAATGCGGTAGGTAATATTTTCACAGGTAATTCTTCGGCAACAACAGTCAACCCCACCGCAGTCTCAAATTCCCTAATCGATCCCTTTGGTCTTTTGACCTCTTGCGATGGTGGTATATTGAGTGACTACAGTGGGTTTAGCGTCGGTCTATACGAATTGCTCAATTCTACAGGTGATATTGGCTCGCCAGTTTCACTCACTGCTACAGTCCCTCCTAGCCAAGCAGGTGGTGGCAAGACTGCTGGATTAGATCCAAATTTCTATAATGCCAATCCTTTCTTCTTGACATCTAGTGATAAGGGTAAGTTTAACTTCTTGCTTGATGTTAATCGCGGTCAAGTGGATGTGGGTCGAGAATATATTTTGGCGGTAAAACAGCCAGCTAACTCTAATTTAGGTGGCAGGCGCATCAAACTGACGATCACTGCGCGAAACGGCAATGTAGTTAGTTATACGGCTACTTCTTTAGATGGCAATCCCATCTCGGCATCGAGTGGAGCGACTTCTTTAAATGGAGTAATTGATATTACGAATGCGGCGACGGTAGGTTTGAGTTTGGCTGTGGCAGTTAACCTCAAGGTTGGTGTATGTGAGGCGCAAGCGATTCAAATTTTGAAAACAGGCGATCGCGCTGCTGCCGAACCAGGCGACACAGTTATTTATCGTTTAGCTATTCAAAATCTCTCCTCTGCGCCAATTAATCAGCCTTCGATTACGGATAATCTGCCCTTGGGCTTTCAATATGTTAATGGTTCGGTGCGGGCTGCTCTTGGCTCAAATACGGTGACAGTAAGTGTGGTACAAAATGGGAGAAGTTTGACCTTCACTCCCAATGTTGCTCTTCCTAAGGCTTCAGATAATCTCGCTCTGAGCATTGTCTATGCAGCCCAGCTTACTAATGATGCGATTCGGGGTAATGGAATCAATCAAGCATCAGTATCGGGTATTCGTGCGGATAATCAACAGGTGGTGCGTGATGGTCCCGTCTCCTTTGCTCTGAGAATTCGCCCAGGGCTATTGTCGGATTGCGGTACTTTGATCGGTCGCGTATTTGTTGACAAAAATTTTGATGGCGAACAACAACCAGGCGAACCAGGTATTCCTAATGCGGTGATTTATATGGATGATGGTACTCGGATTGTTACGGATGCCAATGGGCTATATTCTCTCAGTAATGTTCTTTCGGGTAGTCGTACTTTAGCGATCGATTTGACCTCGGTCCCTGGTTATACCCTCGCACCAAATCTATATTTTATCGAGCGTAACAGTCAATCGCGGTTAGTAAAACTGGCTCCTGGTTCATTAAGTAGAGTGAACTTCGCTTTGACTCCTGCGGCGCGTGGTATTGGTACAACCGAAAAAGGAGGTTCTAAGTAGTGAAAAGTATTTCCATACCTCTTGGTAAATTAGGAATTGTGGTATTGCCACAGATTTTGCTGTTATTGATGTCGGCAACTGTGAAGGCAGAACTAATTGCTGATTCGCCAACAAAAGATTTAGATATTAATCATCAAAAATCATTAACTGATAAAAATAAAATTGATGCCAAAGCTAATGCCAAAGCTGATGCTAATGCCAAAACCGATGCCAAAACCGATGTCAAAATAGCATCTCCCCTGAATAAAGAAGTTCAAGCAATTCCCAATAGGACTGATGTAGCTTCTTCGCAGACAGCAACTCCTAATCGATTGGACTCTAAAACCAGCAATTCCTTGAATGGAAAAGTCGCTGATACTGCGGTTCCCGCTGAGCAAGTGCTGCCAAGGATTGTGATTCTCTCGCCTACGATGGGGACTGTTTTGGATGTCCCTGCGGCGACGGTTACGATTCAGATGCCTGCAAATACTAAAATTGAACTCGTAGTGAATGGTAAGTCAGTCAACCCTAATTTGATTGGTCGTTCGGAACTAGATGAAACTAATAAATTAGTTACGCAAACTTGGTACGGTGTCCCTTTGCAGCCTGGAGATAACCAGATTGTGGTGAAGGAAGCTGGTACGGAATCGGTTGCTAGTTCGATGAGCTTAAAAGTTCGAGGTAAGCCCGTAAAACTAGTAGTCAGTACTTTAGAATCCCGTGTTCCTGCTGATGGGCGCTCTAATGTCACCATTGATGGGCAATTGGTTGATGCCGATGGTAATCGCTCTAATTGGGATGACTTGGTTACTTTAGAAGCTAGTGACGGTGAGTTAATTGGTACGGATGCTTCGCCCGAACAGCCAGGATTTCAAGTCCGAGCTAAGCTGGGAAGATTTACGGCTCAGTTGCGATCGAGCTTAAAAACTGGAACGGTGACGATACGTGCTGCCAATGCCAAAATGGAAGCCTTTACCCAAGTTTTATTTGAAACTGATCTCCGTCCCTCTTTGGTGACTGGGGTTATCGATCTGCGCTTTGGGGCTAGGGGTACTGATTTCTATCGCAGCTTGCGCGATTTTTTGCCTACGGATCTCAACAACAATACCCAAGTCGATCTCTATGGTGCTGTGTTTGGTACGGGACGGATTGGTGAGTGGTTATTTACAGGTGCATACAATAGCAACCGCTCTCTGAATCAAGACTGTGCGGGTAATCGTAGTTTATCGGGTACGACGCAATATTGCGATCCGCAGTATCCAGTTTATGGAGATAGTTCTACTTCTACCAAGACTACGCCATCCTATGACAGCTTATATTTGCGCTTTGAGCGTAATTCTCCTGTTAAGGGCGCGAGTACGGATTACTTCATGTGGGGAAATTTCACCACGGATGAATTCACTTCGCGATCGCAGCAATTTAGCGGGATTTCAAGGCAATTGCAAGGGTTTAAAGGTAACTTTAATATTGGCGATGTGCAAATTACGGGCTTTTATAGTAATGTCGGTAAATCCTTTCAGCGCGATACGATTGCTCCTAATGGTACGAGTGGTACTTATTTTCTTTCAAAGCGCTTGCTGATCGAAGGTAGTGAAAATGTCTTTGTGGAGTTGATTGATTTCTTTAGTGCGGGAACGGTGATTGCCAGTCAATCGTTAACCCGTGGTAAAGATTACGATATTAACTATGACAATGGTTCTATTCTCTTCCGTCAGCCATTATTACAAACGGAAATAGGTGATTCTGGGCAGCTTTTGCGCCGTCAGATCGTCGTTACCTATCAAAACGAGCAGGTTGGTGGTGATAGTAATATCTATGGCGGTCAAATACGCTATCATCTCAACCGCAGTCAAAATCAACCGAGTTGGATCGGAGCCAATTACTTTAAAGAGAGTCTTGGTATTCGCAACTTCATCTTATATGGAGCGAATGCGCTAATATCTTTTGGTGAAAAGAC
This sequence comes from Pseudanabaena biceps PCC 7429, assembly GCF_000332215.1. GTDB lineage: Bacteria > Cyanobacteriota > Cyanobacteriia > Pseudanabaenales > Pseudanabaenaceae > Pseudanabaena > Pseudanabaena biceps. Next base: position 33,096 of record NZ_ALWB01000033.1, on the reverse strand, counting down.
CCAGTTGATTGCGGAATATGCGCGATCGCAAAATGATTCGGAGTTGTATGGATATATTACTGGTACAGCCCTCCGTTTTGAGTTAAACAGCGAGTTAAGTTCGGATATTATTGGCAAGCTTTATTATCGAAAAGCGGAAACTGGGTTTGCGAATAATGCTACGACAAGCTTTGTGCCAGGACAAACTAAATATGGAGCGGAATTAAATGCGAAAGTTAGTCCCACGACTATTTTTAAGGTTACCTATGACCAAGAAGAAAATCTTGGTGTTGCCCCTCGTCCGCTAACTTCGCTCACCGATCTTCTCAATGTCGGGCAGCAGGCTACTCCTGGATCGGCTGTAGACAATTCTCTGCGTACTATTAGTTTGGGGCTACAGCAAAATCTCGGTTCTTCGCTACTCAATCTCGATCTGTTGTTTCGCGATCGCCAAGATCGGATTTCTCCAAGTACCTTATCGGGTAATTCTACGCAGTTGCGATCGCGTTTAAGCGTGCCCATTGCCGACAATGTCAAACTTACTGCCCAAAATGAAGTTAGTCTTTCCTCCAGTTCCGATGCCGTTATTCCCGATCGCAGTGTCTTAGCTTTAGATTGGACTATTTTTCAAGGCTTGACGGCGCGATTGGGGCAGCAATGGTTCCATTCGGGACCTCTTGCAGGTAATTCGATTACCAGTGCCGATCTGCTAGGAGAATATAAACTCGGTACCGATACCACCTTTACGGGACGTTACTCCTTAGTGGGTGGAGCGAATAATGCGACAACTACCCAAGGTTCCTTAGGGTTGAACCAACGCTGGCAAGTACTGCCTGGAGTGCGGTTAAATTTTGGCTACGAACATATATTTGGTAGTTTTGGAACGACTACGACCACAGGCACATCGTTTTTACAACCCTTTGCGGTCGGTCAATCTTCTAGCTCTCTGACCTTGCAGAATGGCGATAGTTACAATATTGGGTTTGAATATACGGATAATCCAGATTTTAAGGCAAGCGCCAAATTTGAGAATCGCAGTAATAGCAGTAGCAGTAATACCGTAGTTACAGCCTCAGCCTTGGGGAAACTTTCTCCTGCCCTGACCATGCTATTTAATTACCAGCAATCCAGTGCCGCAAATCAAGCAATTGTGGGATTAGGCACGATTTCCAGCCTCAAGGTTGGGCTTGCCTATCGCGATCCTAATGATGATAAATTTAATCTATTGTTGCGGTATGAATATCGTCAAAACCCTAGCATTGTGCCTGATTCACTGCTCCTTGGTAGTGGCACTGGCTATAACGACTATACCTTGGCTTTAGAAGGCATTTATGCACCCAACTGGCAATGGGAATTTTACGGTAAGTTAGCTTTACGCAATAGTACAACTACTGTCGCTTCTGATTTTACGGCGGTATCGGCAACTAACTTGACGCAATTTCGGGTTACTTACCGTGCAGGGTATAACGTTGAGTTAGTTGGTGAAACGCGATTTCTCAATCAACCGACCGCAGGTTATAGCGAAATGGGATTAGTAGGTGAGGTGGGTTACTACCTGACTCCAAATTTGCGCCTAGCAGCGGGCTATAGTAGCGGCGCAGTGAATGCTGATCGCGATTTTAGCGGTACGCGCTCGGCGGGTGGGCTATACGCTGGTATCACTGTGAAGCTGAACGAATTGTTTGATGGTTTTGGCTTGCAGAAGACTCCACCTCGCCAGCAACAGGAGCCGATCGAGCCTCAAACCCCTGTGGCTACTGCTTCTCCCCAAACACCAAAAGTCGCTGCCGTAGCAACGCCACCGATTCCACAAGTAATCAGTCTTAATGTGGCGCGATCGCTGATCTTTAAAGAGAATCGCCAAAGTGGGCTTCCAAGTAACCTTCCAAGTAGCATTTCTAGTAATAGTGCGGAGTTCGCAATATCTGATATTGCAATTTTGGAAAATCTCGTTGCGATTTTGAAGGAATATAACGATCTCTCCATTGATATTCGCGGATATATTGGTTCGCTGGCGGAGATGAATTCTGGAGATAACCTTGCGGCTCATCGGATGATGGCGACGAGAAAGTACTTGCTCGATCGCGGCGTGTCCAGCAACCAGATGACCTTACGCTCCTTAGGTGGTGTTCCTAGCAGTGCCGAGCTGATTAGTTCAGCTAGCAATACGGCTAGCAATATGGATGGGAAGGTGACCCCAGTCAGTTTTGCGATTAGTGGGAAAGCCGATGTATTTAATGCGATCGCGACCAGATTACAGACCATGGCAGCAAATTCGCCAACGGCCGAGTTTTTACAAAGCCTTTTGCCCAATGCTTCGCCGATCCTCCAAGCTAGTGCAAGCCCAGCTAATCCTTCTAACGGTAAAGTTCCTAGCTTATCTGCGGCGGTTAATGTCGGTAATGATGGCAAGATCGCCGACTTGAGTTATGCCACCCTTGATCGCATGATTGAGAATTTAAAGACCAATTCCAGTCTGCTGTTTGAGATTCAAGCTAATTCTACTTTGAATGCTTCGGCAGGACAGGATCTGGAAACTATGAAGATGATTGCTGTCAGAACCTATTTACTGGATAAGGGCGTGAGTTCTGATCGGATTTTATTAAGTTCTCGTAGTGGCAATGTAGATAGCAATGGTAACTCTCAAGTCTATATCTCCCTCAATCAGGATGATAGTAATCCCAATATTGCTGCTGTTCCTGTAGCCCCAGCAGCAACGGTGCAGGCAAATGTGGGCAACTCTGCTCCCTTGGCAGTTTCGACCAACGCGGCTTTACCCTTGTCTCTCTTTTTGGAAGCTGATCGGCGCTTATCTAATTGGCTTGATCTTGCCTATAGGACAGTTCCTGATTCTCAAATTAATCCGCAAATTAATCCGCAAATTAATCCAGTATTTAACAATTCAATTCAAATATCTAATCTTGGATTTGCCCCGTTGTTAAGTCAACTGCCCCTATCAATAGATTCGCTTTTGGCGATCGCCCTTCCTGAAAATTCAGCCCGATCCACTGCTGCTCGCAATATCTTCTTGAGTTATGCGGTGGAGGTATCTCCGCCTCAACTCTTGAGTAAGTTGATCGGCAATGAGTTAGCAGCCACTAACTTCCCTAATAATAACGAAAGTAAAGTCAGCGAGCCTGTTGCTACTAACGCTGATCGTCGTCTTGCCACTGCTTTTAACTTCTTATTAACAAATAAGGGTGATACTACTACCGCATTCTTGCGAGCGATTGGGCTCAGTCCAACTGAGAAAAGTGGCTTTGTGATCGATCCCGAACGGCTCTCAAATCTAAAAAATTAGAAACTATGCGAAAACTAAACATTAGAAAAGTAAGTACAGTATTAATAGCTTCTATCGGTTTGATAGTTGTAGAGGGAATGACATTTGGTAGGAATGATTTCGCGATCGCGGAAACTTCTCGTCCTAATTACCAAATTACCGTTAATAGCGATCGCGATGACGAGATCCAGCCCAATAACGAAATGACTCTACGCGAGGCAATGGCGATCGCTAATGGCAGTCTATCGATCGATCGGCTCAGCGAGTCCGAACGCGCTCAAATTAAGCCGCTAGCCGCCAATGCTAAGGGTTCGCGAATTATTTTTAATTTGCTGCCTAATCGCACGACGATCGAGTTACGCCGATCTTTACCTGATATCAGCAGTCAAAATCTGATTATTGATGGTACGACCCAAGCGGGGTATGACTCTCAAAAATCCTTTGCCCAAGAATTAGCAATTCCGCAACCGATTGTGGCGATCGCCCCTGCCAAGGGGGTAGAGATTTTGCGAGGATTGACGATCGTTGCTGATGGCGTGACGATCAAGGGCTTAAGTCTCTATGGATTTAATGCGATCGAATCTGTACCCACAACCACTCCTGCCGCCGATATTTTTATTTCCCATCAGGCTCCACCACCCGATGCGACGCAACAACCAGCCAACTCTGCTCCTTTCTATGACAGCAATCGTGCGCCTCAAGGGGTGAATCTCGAAGCAAACTGGCTGGGTATTCCTCCTACGGGGGATATACCGAAAAGAACCTCTAGTTTTGGCGTTTATTTATTTAATAGTAGCGATGCGGTGATTCGTCACAATCGGATTGCTTACCATGAGGGCAGTGGTATTGTCACATCCGTAAAGGCGACGGGAACTCAAATTATCGAAAATGCCATTACCAATAATGGTTTCGATGGAATGCCCCATGGCATTTATCTAGAAGGTGAAGTTGCTAATCTTCGCATTAAGGGCAATACCCTCTGCGCTAATGATGGTAGTGGAGTATATCTTTTTAAGCCGACTGGGGCGATCGCCATTGAAGATAACCGCATTCTCTTTAACGATCGCAGTACTAGCTATGCGGCAATCTATCTGATGGGTAACGACCATCGGGTGACTAATAACGAAATTCGCCATCAAAATGGATCGGGGGTAGCGATCGCTGCTTTCCCTAAAAGCGATCGCAATCTCATTCGCAGGAATACCTTTACAGCCTTAAAGGGCTTGAGTATCGATCTGATTTCTCAGCGGCACATTAGCGATCGCGATTTCATGACGGGAGATGGGATTAATCTTCCCCGCGACTCCCATTTTCGGCGCGTCGATACGGCTAATGGGGCAATTAATGCCCCGATTTTTCTGGCTACTGCCTTTCCGATGTTTTCTCCTAACCAAGTCAATATTGATGGTACGGCCGATGCTGAGACCGAAGTCGATATTTATCGAGTTACTGGCAAAATCGATTCCAATCTTCCCTATGGTGCTCTTAGTGAATACTTGACCACGGTTAAAACCGATGTCAATGGTAGGTTTGGGACTTCTCTCAAAAATGTACAGGTAGGAGATACCATTAGTGCGATCGCCACCGATCCGCAATATGGTACTTCTGAACCAGCCTTCAATGCTCGAATTGTCAATCCCGATCTATCAGCTCCCCCACTCTCTCCACCTCCAGCCACAATTCCTGTTTGTACAACACCGCCACAGGTTGTGCAGGTTCCGCCATCGCCTGACCCGATCGTTTTATCTGTGCCCCGTCAAATTCACTTTGCACTCGATCGTGCCGAAATCAGTCCTACCAGCGCTAAAGTTCTGGATCGGATTGCGGATGTATTAAAACAATATCCAACGATCGTTATCACCCTGACTGGACATACCGATCCTAGGGCTAGTGATGCCTATAATGTTGAGCTTGGCTTTAGGCGATCGCGTTCCGTTCGCAACTATCTAATGCGACGGGGCATTGCCTCTGAACGCATGACCGTGCGATCGCTCGGTGAAACCCAGCTAGCTTCACAGGGCAATCAAATTACTGACTATGCCCGCGATCGGCGTGTCGAAATTTATTTTAAGGATTATCGAGATATTGAAATCATCTTTGAGACACAGGAAGAAGATTTACAGATAGAAGGTAGATGAACGTCTTGGATCGACCATAACCGCTCTAATTTCTCCTAGCTAACTCCCAATTTATTGCTATCCTTCCAGCGAAAATAATTATGCATTCACGATACAACCTACCAAGAAACATCAGCAAGTCTATACAGAAGCTAATTCTGCGAGGATATCGAAAATGGCTAACGATCGCGATCGCTAGTATATTTGTGATGATTTCTTTTTTCCCCATACCATTTCCCCAGATATTTAAGAGTGGAAATTTAAAGAGAATAGAAATACCATCAATAATTGAAGAAGCAAATGCCCAAACAGCACCAGCGCTATGTGGAATACCAGGAAAAGATGGAGTTGGAACACCCGCAGGGATCATCAACACCTACTATCCAGGAGTATCGACAGTAACAGCAGGAGCAACATCGATCACCGTCGGAACGAAAGATATCAATGGAGCCACAACGGATATAGCCGCAGGGGATTTGCTGTTGATTATCCAGACACAAGACGCAGCGATTAACTCCACCAACACAGATGCCTATGGTGATGGAGTAGGAGGAGATGTACCTGCCTTAGTAGCAGGAGGAACACAACCAACGAACGGAGCGAGTGGTTATTTAAGTGGAAGCGCAGGGAATTATGAATATGTAGTGGCAACAGGGGCAGTGAGTGGAGGGGCAGTACCGATCAAAGGAACGAACGGAGGCGGACTGATCAATAGCTATGTGAGTGCCGCAGCGACGGCAACTCAGGGAAAACAAACCTATCAAGTTGTGAGAGTACCACAATATTCGAGTGCGACCCTAGGATCCGCAACATCATCCTATTGGAATGGAAGTACGGGAGGAATAGTTGCCTATGATGTAGCAGGAAACTTGAGTTTAACTGGGGGCATTAATGTTAACGGTAAAGGATTCCGAGGTGGAGGTGGTCGCTTATTGGGGGGAGCGGTTAGTCCCAATACAGACTATCGGACATTATCAACCATAGATAAGAATGGATCGAAAGCCGAAGGGATTGCGGGAACACCAAGATTTGTCATCAATCCTACTACCCTAGCGCTTGTGGATAATGTGACTGAAGGTTATCCCAATGGCAGTTATGGGCGGGGGGCTCCTGGCAATGCGGGAGGAGGTAGTACCGATGGAAATCCCAATGGTAATGATGAAAACTCTGGCGGCGGCGGCGGTAGTAATGGTGGCGCAGGAGGAATTGGAGGGCGATCGTGGAATTCCAACTTACCGACAGGTGGGTTTGGCGGTAAACCTTTTCCAGCTACGACCAGTCGTTTAGTATTGGGCGGTGGTGGTGGTGCTGGTACTACTAATAATGGATCTTTTTCGCCACCAAATACCGATACGTCTGGTAGCGGCATATATAGTAGTGGTGCTTCAGGCGGTGGGATGGTCATGCTGCGGACTAATACAGTTAGCGGTACGGGGACGATTAGTGCTAATGGGAGCAGCGCTCGTGATGTGACAAGAGATGGTAGCGGTGGTGGTGGTGCTGGTGGGAGCGTGCTAGTCTCTGCTCTCAGCAATAATGTCGCTGGACTTACCGTTAGCGTTGTCGGTGGTGCAGGTGGTAGCGCATTATTTACCGATCCCCATGGTCCTGGCGGTGGCGGTGGTGGTGGTGTTGTAGTCTCCAGCGCTGGAGTAACAACTAATCTCCAAGGAGGGATTGCTGGCGTAACAGGAATTACATCCAACCCTAATAACGGAGCGGTAGCGGGAACAGGATTAGCGGTACCAATTTCCGTGGGTACGGTTCCAGGAGCAAGCTCAGGAGCCGCTTGCGTTCCCGCTTTAACCGTAGTGAAAACCACGAGTACACCAACGGTAAATCGAGGTGGTCAAGCAACTTATAAAATCGTGGTAAGTAACGGTGCAGGTTTAGCAACGGCAAATAACGTGGCGATCGCAGACAATAGTTTGCCCACAGGTTTTACCCTTGCGGCTAGCCCTGCACCGACCATAAGTTTAATTGGCGGCTCGACCCGACCTACTACCAGTAATCCAACCGCAGGAACTAGTAATTTGTCTTGGGGAACGTTCTCGATTCCAGGAGGAGGATCGGTCGAGATTCAATTTACAGTTGATGTGGGCACTAGTGTAGCGACAGGAACCTACAATAACCCAGCTTCAGCGACCTATACCGATCCTGCTACGAGTGGCTCCAAAACCGTTAGTTACGATATCGCCAATACTGGTGAAGATGTCACGGTTACTATTCCTTCTTCGCCGCAACTTTTGTTAGTAAAGAGGATTACGAATGTAAAGAGAGGAGGAGTTTCGATTACTCCAGCAGGGAGCGATAATTTTAATATATTTAATTCCGATGGAACAGCAGCAAATACCAATGTCAATTGGCCAGCTAACTATCTGAAGGGCGCTAACAACGGAGGAGCTGTAGCGCCAGGAGATGTTGTAGAATATACGATCTACTTCCTTTCCGCAGGTAATGTTGGTGTTACGAATGTTAATATTTGCGACTTAGTGCCTGCGAATACGACCTTTTTTATAGGTAGCTATAATGGTTTGACTCCATTAGATACAGGGAGTTCGGGAGGTAATTTAGGAATAGCTTTAGCGAGTGGTAGTGCTACCCCAACGGCGTATATGAGTAATGTTAGTGATGGCGATCGCGGTACTTTCTATGCTGCGGGAACGGCTCCTGCAAGTGGTTGTGTTAAGAATGTAGCAGGGACATATTCGGCAATCACCAATAGTGACAATACTAATGGGCTAGTAGTGGTTAATGTCGCCAAGAGTCCAGTGACAATACCTAATGCTACAGGTTCGGGAACGCCAGCTAATTCCTACGGGTTTGTGAGGTTTAATGTCACGGTTAATTGAGTAACGAACTGGGCATAAGTTTGCCCCAAAGATGAGTGGCGGCAATTCGCGTCGTCACTCATCTTTGGGGATTTATACCAAGTTAAGAAATGGCTACGCCATTTCTTAACTTGGTATAAAACTTTTTCTATAAAATTAAGCATAGTGAATTCGCTGATATGATCGAAATAAACTCAGTATTTCTGCCTTAGAATAACGCTCAAAGCTTCTAGATCCTTTTTTCTCTCAGTTTAGATACTCTTCCAGCGGCAATAATTAATATGCGTTCACGATACAACCTACCAAGAAATATCAGAAAGTTTATACAGAAGCTAATTCTGCGAGGATATCGAAAATGGCTAACGATCTCGCTAGTCAGCATATTTGTGATGAGTTCTTTTTTCCCCATACCGTTTCCCCAGATATTTAAGAGTGGAAATTTAAAGAGAATAGAAATACCATCAATAATTGAAGAAGCAAATGCCCAAGCAGTGCCAGCGCTATGTGGAGTACCAGGGAAAGATGGAGTCGGGGCACCCTCAGGGATCATCAACACCTACTATCCAGGAGTAGGCACGGTCGCAGCAGGAGCAACATCGATCGCCGTCGGAACGAAAGATATCAATGGAGCCACAACGGATATAGCCGCAGGGGACTTGCTGTTGATTATCCAGACACAAGACGCAGCGATTGACTCCACCAATACAGATGCGTATGGCGATGGAGTAGGAGGAGATGTACCCGCCTTAGTAGCAGGAGGAATCCAACCAACGAACGGAGCGAGTGGTTATTTAAGTGGGAGTGCAGGGAATTATGAATATGTAGTGGCAACAGGGGCAGTGAGTGGAGGGTTAGTACCGATCAAAGGAACGAACGGAGGCGGACTGATCAATAGCTATGTGAGTGCCGCAGCGACGGCAACCCAAGGTCAGAAAACCTATCAAGTCGTGAGAGTACCGCAATATTCGAGTGCGACCTTAGGATCCGCAACATCATCCTACTGGAATGGAAGTACGGGAGGAATAGTTGCCTATGATGTCGCAGGAAACTTGAGCTTAACAGGGGGGATTGATGTTAGTGGTAAAGGGTTTCGAGGAGGAGGAGGTCGCATATTAAATGGTGATGCTGGGCTTAATACAGACTATCGAACGCCATCGACACAGAATAATAATGGGTCTAAGGCAGAAGGGATTGCAGGAACGCCAAGGTTTGTTATCGACCCATCTACCCTAACCCTCTTAGATAATGTGACTGAAGGTTATCCCAATGGCAGTTATGGGCGGGGGGCTCCTGGCAATGCGGGAGGAGGTAGTACCGATGGCGATCCGATTCTTAATGATCAAAATTCTGGCGGCGGCGGTGGTAGTAATGGTGGCGCAGGAGGAATTGGAGGGCGATCGTGGAGTTCTAACTTACCGACAGGCGGGTTTGGCGGTAAGCCTTTTCCAGCTACGACCAGTCGTTTAGTATTGGGTGGCGGTGGCGGTGCTGGTACTAATAATGATGGATCTTTTTCTCCACCAAATACCGATAATTCTGGTAGTGGCATATATAGTAGTGGGGCACCAGGTGGTGGGATGGTCATGCTGCGGACTAATACTGTTAGTGGTGTCGGGACGATCAGTGCTAATGGAAGCAATGCTCGCGATGTGACTAAGGATGGTGGCGGCGGTGGTGGTGCTGGCGGGAGTGTGCTAGTCTCTGCTCTCAGCAATAATGTTACTGGGCTTACTGTGAACGTTGTCGGTGGTAATGGTGGTAGTCCTTTCTTTATTCAAAATCATGGACCTGGCGGCGGCGGCGGTGGCGGTGTTGTAGTCTCTAGCTCTGGTGTCGCCACAAATCTACAGGGAGGCACCGCTGGAGTAACGGGAAATGGAGGGGGCGATCCTACCAATGGAGCGGTAGCAGGAACGGGATTAGCGGTACCAATTTCCGTGGTTACTGTTCCAGGAGCAAGTTCGGGCGCTGCTTGTGTTCCCGCGTTAGCTGTAGTGAAAAGCACCAGTACACCGATAGTCTTTCAGGGTGGTCAGGCAACCTACAAAATTGTGGTAAGCAATGGGGCGGGTTTAGCAACTGCCAATAATGTGACGATCGCAGACAATAGTTTGCCCACAGGGTTTACCCTTGCGGCAAGCCCTGCACCGACCATAAGTTTAATTGGCGGCTCGACCCGACCTACTACCAGTAATCCAACCGCAGGAACTAGTAATTTGTCTTGGGGAACGTTCTCGATTCCAGGAGGAGGATCGGTGGAGATTCAATTTACCGCTGATGTGGGCAATGCTGTAGCCACTGGAACCTACAATAATCCAGCTTCAGCGACCTATACCGATCCTGCTACGAGTGCTCCAAAAACTGTTAACTATAACGTCGCCAATACTGGTGAAGATGTGACAGTTTCTGATGCGCCTAATCTTAACGTTATTAAACGGGTTACCGCGATTAATGGTACTAGTATTAGTGGTTTTGCTAGTACTACTGCGACCTTAGGTTCTAATGATAGCGATGTAAAATGGCCCGCAGCTAATACGCAGTATTTAAGGGGGGCAATCTCCTGCCCTTCGACCAATACTCCTACCTGTCCAAGTGTTCAATCGGGAGACCTACTAGAATATACAATTTATTTTCTATCTAATGGTGCTACCCCTGCTAAGGATGTCCAATTCTGCGATCGCATTCCCGCCAATACGATCTTCCAATCTAATAGTTATGGTACTGGTAGCGGTATTTTACTGGGATGGGATAGCACAGGAACAGTATTACCTGACCCAAACAACTCCACGACAGGAACTGGTAAGGTTGCCTTGAGTAATAGTGCCGATGCCGATGCGGGAAGGTTTTTGGCTAGTAATGTATCGTCGGCCACATCTCCCTCTCCCTGTAACAATGGAGCGAGTAATCCCGATGGCGCTATATTGGTGCAATTGGGATCAAGTACTTTAGTACCCGTGGCTACGAGTTCGGGAACTCCAAAAAATTCCTATGGATTCGTGAGATTTAAGGTTCAGGTACGTTAAATTGGCAAAGTAAATTGAGGATCGAGTTTTGCAGATCGAACAACTCGAACTAAATTTGTGGGAAGCGATCGCTACTGCCGCTCAGGTTCCTGAGGAGGCAAATTTGCCAAAAGTGTTAGATCTGCTAGATCTAACTTTATTGGATTTAGATACGCGATCGCAACTGCGGGTAGCTGGTGAAGCAGTAATTCAGATTGCCGATCTGTTTAGGGATCGTACCAATTCGCTATTTGAGGAGCTACAGGCCCAGTCGACAAATGAAGGTCCAGTAATGACTGATGATGCTTTCGATCGTTATATTCGTCAATCGGTGATCGTCGATTTTGATCAATTCATAGCGCCATTGTCGAGTTTACCAAGGAAGTCTCCTGAACGAGTTAAAGATGGCAATTCCATAGTTAGCCCCGTGGATAAACAGACCTTAATTCAGCTTTTAGAGCAAGAAGATGTTCTTTCTCCAGAGCGACAAATTGAGTTAGTCATGAGTACTGCTCATGCTGAAAATGTGTCCGATTGGATTGAGGCGATCGCCAATTGTCTCAGTCACTATGATCTGCCTATCCGTTTGCCTGATTTAGTAAGTGCTTTGCCACTGCCGATTGTAGAAATTTGGCTAGGACTATTGTTAGGAGGTTTTCATTTAGTACAAAAAGGGGCTTTCTATGATTCCCAACAATTATGGATTGACCGAAGTTAATATGCACTATGCTTTGAGCCACTGCTTGAGATTTCTTTGCGCTCTAATTGCTCAGTTGTTTTTGCTCAGTTGTTTTTGCTCAGTTGCCTCTTGCTTAGTTGCCTCTTGCAATTGACCGTGGACAGCTAACCATATGCAGGGAGGTTCGTTGCTTGTAAATTCAACGCGATGCTTTGTATGGGCAGGCAGCAACAGATAGTCTCCTGATTTTAACTCTATTCGTTCGCCATTAAAGTAGGCAATTTCTGCTTTCCCCTGTAATAAAATTACCCATTCGTCAGTTCCTTGATCGTACCATTCGCCATCTGGGGTAGTTTGTCCTGCTGAGATAATTCTTTCGATGAGAAGGTTTTTGCTAGAGATAATTTTTTCAAATATTTCTTGCTGATTTAACTCCGCAGGAATTTCATAGATGTTGGACATAGCGCTAAACATGTTTGTTAAATTTTGGGAATTGGTATTATTCGTATAAAAGCAACATTCCCCCATTCTTATCATAACGTTATGATAAGAATGGAATGACTTGGTTAGCTTAGTATAATTAAAATCTAGAGTTAAAGCCTATGGCGTAATCTGAGTCTTAAGGTTTTGGTTTATCGGCAGCTTTTTTTATGCCAAGTTAAGAAATGGCGTAGCCATTTCTTAACTTGAAAACTCTTACGAGGTTTAGTTTTTAATTCACGAAAGCGTTGATACACTTTTGGGGATTGGTATAACAATTGGCATCAGATGATTACCTTAAAGATAGGGTAATTATAACGAAATACTGATTGCTTGATTCTTATCATAACGTTATGATAAATTCTACGAGCATGGAAATTTGCTCCAATTTGCAGGCTTTACATTAAGCTAAATTCAAATCTATAGACCCAAAAAATAGGAAAAATGAGCCGAGTAATAGCAGTATTTAACCAAGCTGGGGGGGTAGGAAAGACGACGGTTGCCCAAAATCTTGGCTATCATCTTGGTAACAGAGGACATAAAACTCTTTTGATAGATATGGATCCCCAAGCTTCACTAACGGCATTTATGGGAATAGATACTAAAAACTTAAACTTAAGTATTTATAATTCATTAATTGCTGAGATTGAAGGTGAGCAGCCGATCGCTTTGCCGATTATTACCGATCTCTATGGGATGGATTTATGTCCAGCCAATCTCAATCTTGCTAAGGCAGAACAGCAGCTTGTATTAGAAGAACTAAGAGAATTTCGATTAAAGGATGCGATCGCTCCTTATCTCGAAACTTATGATTTTATGATTATTGACTGTCCCCCTAGCCTTGGTATTTTAAGTGTGATTAGTTTGGTTGCTGCTACTCATGTACTTGTGCCAATTCAAACTCAGTTTAAAGCCTTGATGGGGACAGACTTATTACTCGGAACTACCAAAAAGATCCAGAAACGACTCAACAAAAATTTAAAGTTAGCGGGATTTTTACCCACAATGTATGCCTCATCTACTGCCATGGATCAGCAAACTCTGTTTGATATTAATGGTCAACTTTCGGCGATCGCACAGGTATTTTCTCCTCTCCCCCGTGCTACGGCTTTGTCGGAAGCTACAAAGGCACTTAAGCCATTTGGGGCATATCTGGGTACTAATAAAAAAGGTAATAATGGCGCAATTTTGAAAATTTTTGATGAAGTTGCCGAGGCAATGGAAAAACTATGATCAAACCACCATCTAAAGTTCAAACGAAACTGTCAAATATTGCTCTATTTGATGATGATGACGATGAGATTAGCAAGTTTGATGGATTAATTTCGATTAGTGATATTTCTTTGCCCCAACAGCAGCCGAGACGTTATTTCGATCCTGTCAAAATGCAGGAACTCCAAGAATCAATCCGACATCATGGTATTCTCGAACCGATTCTTGTCCGCCCTTTAGGAGATGGCTATGAATTGGTTGCGGGCGAACGACGATTGCGAGCAGCCAAAGAATTGGAGCTTAAGGAGATTCCTGCCATCATTCATGAGTTAACGACAGAAAAAGCCTACGAGATCGCCCTGATTGAAAATCTGCAACGTGAAGAATTAAATCCTGTGGAAGAGACGGAAGCAATTTTACAGATTTTGTCATTGCGATTAACGTTACCTGAGAAAGAAGTGGTTTCCCATCTTTACAAAATGCGTGTGACTCCAGAACAGGAGCGGGAGGATGCCTTCGCAGTGATCTCTAATCAAGTCATTAGTATTTTTGATTCATTGCAAACGATCAAATGGGAATCCTTTGTGGTCAATCGCTTGCCATTATTAAACCTGCCTGAAGAGGTTTTAGAAGCCCTTCGTCAAGGTCAGATTGAATATACAAAAGCTACAGCGATCGCTACGGTTAAAGATATTGAGAAAAGGCAATCTCTTTTGAAAGAGGCAATTAATTCAGGATTATCTTTGCTCCAAATCAAAGAAAAAATTCGCGATATTAAAGCAGGTCAAATTACCCTAAAGCCAGTAACTCTGAAGACCCGTTTTACCAACTCTATGCAGCAATTAAAAAAATCGGCGATATGGGATGATCGCTCAAAGCAGAAGTCTTTAGAAAAGCTTATCCTTCAAATAGAGGCTTTACTCGGCTAAAGTGAAGAAGTGTTTGCCATTAAGCTTTTAAAATTTTTATTCTAAAAGAGCGCACCTTTTAGGTGTGCTCTTTTAGAATATATCCATGTAATATCAAGTTAAGAAATGGCGTAGCCACTTCTTACAGCAATTATAGATCAAACGAACCACAGGAAAATTCTTGAAAGCGTTGCTTTGCAACGCTTTCAAGAATTTTCTTAGTTTGGGTTTCAGTGCAAAGTGCTGTAACTTGAAAACTCTTACTAGTTTTAGTCTTTAATTCACAAAAGTGTTGTCACACTTTCGTGAATTGATATAAGCCAACTATTTTGGAGCTTCACTACAGTCAAGCTTCTCAGACGCTTTTAAAAATGCTCGCTTAGCCGCCATTTTGTTCTTGCGATTGGTGTAGCGCTTAAAGCTACGGACATCGCGATGGCGGGTTAGCTCCATAGCTAAAGATGGATCTAACTCATATTTAACAATTAAATTGGTGGCAAAAGTATGTCTTCCTCGATGGGAATGAAGATCGATACCCGTTTTTTTGGCAAGATCGTCCATGACATGACGCACACCCCAATAGGTTAAGCGTTTGCCATAATTGCGATTAGAAAATGATATAAACAAAGGCGATTCTGGATGTAGTTCCCCTTCTTTCTCTTTGCGCCAGTCTAAATAGTTATTAATATGATGCAATCCCAGTTTTGTTAAAGGTACTTCTCCCTTGCTATCCCACTTAGCTACAGGAATTACCAACTCCCCATTACAATAATGTTCTACGTTCAGATTGCATAGTTCTTCCCCTCGTAGTCCATGTAATAACACTGTGAATAGGGCGATATCTCTGACAGGAAATTTGCTTAAAGCGATCGCTTCATAAATTTGCTCTACTTCTTCATCATCTAAATCTTTAGCAACAGATTCAGGCAATCTTTCTAATTGAATCCCTATAGTTGGGTCAAATTCCACATATTCAGAAATCAACAACCACCGATAAAAAGACTTTAGAGTTTGTAAGACTCGATTAACCGAGCTGAGAGCTAATTTTCTTTCTTTGAGTAAAAATGTTTTAAACTGAGCTACTTTACGGCGAGTCACATCGTTCCAAGTAAGACTGCACCAATCCATAAATATACGTAAGTCAGCTTGGTAAGCTTTCTTACTTTTAGGTTGTAAAGATCTAGAGGCAAGAAACTCATCTACTTTGGCTTGACGTAAATCTATTGATATTGGTTTATGGGGAGTCTCACTACCATAAACTAACAAAACTGGTTCAGGAGTAGGATTTTTTAACATTAATTTATTTGAATATTAAGATAATTTCTACAGAAAACTAAAATTGTCCGCATTACAGCGCTTCGCGCTCAAACCCAAATCAAGGAAATTTTTGAAAGCATTGCTTTGCAACGCTTTCAAAAATTTCCTTGATTTGGGTTTGAGCGATAATTGCAGTAAGTGAGATCTAGAAACTGTTCAAGAAACTCTAATGCTGGCTCTATTCTATTTTCTTGAATTTTACGTTGGGTAGACTTGGAGGGCAATGGTATTGTGACTAGCTTAGTATCTTGATGATCTAGGTTAATTTTAGAACAAATAAGAGACAATTATTTGCTCTAAGTCAATTCTATGACTAACTAAATTTTATGACGGTGTTAGGCGGCATATCGTAACTTGGCTTTTAATATCGCGATATTAATCGCGATATTAAATTTATTTTTGCTACAGGTTTGGCAGGGATCCTTGCCTGATGCTATCTTTCACAAACTATTAAGTATTGTAAGTGTTGCTAATTAAGTATTGTTAATTAAGTATTGCTAAGTAGTTGGTCATAATTAAAAAACAGAGTCAAAAGCTGTGGCACATACTTAGAGTGCACCACAGCTTTTGAGGTTTAAAATTTAATTTTGGCTAGCCACTTATAGCAATATGTCATATCACTATGCAATATATGAATATTGTCATTTTTTGTTGTTTCTAAAAGCATTCATCCTCCTATTAATATTTGTGAATTATCATATTTCAATCTTGATCTTTTCAATAGTGAGGCTTGTATGTTAGGTTTGATTCGTTATTAAAAATAACCTATGAGCAAAGTATGAGTAAAAATCAAACATTTGTAAAATCGGTTGATTGTCAGACTGTCTCAGAAACTGTTTATGATGCAGTTATCGTAGGTTCGGGAGTAGCAGGGGCTATTGTTGCCAAACAATTGAGCGAGCAAGGAAAGCGGATTTTAATTATTGAGGCAACCCCAAGCAAAGATTTAAGCATTGCAGGTTTTCAAAGTTACGTTGATCACTTCTATAGTGCAACTGCAAAGGATGCTAACTCTCCCTATCCGTCCAATCCTAACGCTCTAAGTCCCAACAATATAGATGACTACTTTCAAGAATTGGGTCCCATGAAGCTCGGTGGTTCCTATACCCGAATTACAGGTGGAACTACAATGCATTGGGAAGCTAAGACCCCAAGAATGTTACCAGAGGATTTTCAACTATATAGTAGGTATGGACAAGGGCTAGATTGGCCGATTACCTACGAAGAACTGATGCCCTACTACCGTAAAGCGGAGTACGAGATTGGCGTTTGTGGAGACGTAAAAGAGCAAGAATCATTGGGCGTTATTTTTGATGAGGGATATGTCTTTCCAATGGAAAAGCTTCCTCCATCTTATTTAGACGAAAAAGTTCGCGAGAAAATTGATGGTACTAAAGTTGAACTAGCTGGCGAAACCCTAACTTTAGGGCTGACAACTTTCCCTCAAGGGCGTAACGGAGTGCCTAATCCTAACTATGATCGGGGCAATGTTTTCGTACCCGATGGCGTTACGAGTGAAGAACCCATCGAATATGGAGAACGCTGTCAAGGCAACGCCAATTGCGTGCCAATTTGTCCTGTTCAGGCAAAATACGATGCCCGTAGAACCTTGGGTAAAGCATTTCAGACTGGTCGAGTGGAGATGCTAAATCAATCCGTTGCCTTTCGAGTAGAAACTAATCCCGAAAACGGTCGGGTAGTTGGTATTCACTATAAGCATTATGAAGATCCCGATTCGCCACAACATACTACAGGAGTTGCTAAGGGTAGCTTATTTGTTTTAGCTACTAACGCAGTCGAAAATGCTCGATTGATGCTTGCTTCCGAATTGCCTAGCACCAGCGGACTTATGGGCTGTCATCTAATGGATCACCCTTTTCTCTTAGCTTGGGGCTTGATGCCAGAGGTAACGGGTACTATGCGTGGTCCGCTTTGTACATCAGGAATTGGTACTTTCCGCAAAGGAGCTTTCCGACATCAACAGTCTGCCTTTGCCATGGATATTCATAATGATGGTTGGGGCTGGGCTACTGGTTCTCCTTACACTGAAGTAGTTGATGCTGTTGATAATAAGAATAAGTATGGTCAAGAATTGCGCCAGACCTTAATCAGTCGGATTTCACGGCAGTTATTACTAGCATTCATGTGCGAATTACCAGCCGATCGCAGTAATCGCGTTACGATTGATCCTCAATTCAAAGATCAATTAGGGAATTATCGTCCTGTCATTTCTTTCAATATATCTGATTACTGTCTCAAGACCTTTGCCTATGCCAGATACATTTCCCGCTTGATCTTTCAACGCTTAGGAGTAGAAGACTACACCCATTACGATAAGTCAGATCCTCAATACTTTACCTATGCAGGAGAAGGATACTTTTATAAAGGTGGAAATCACTTTTCGGGAACCCATGTGATGGGAACGACAAAGAATAATTCAGTTGTAAACTCAAAACTTCGCTCTTGGGATCATGAGAATCTTTACCTTGTTGGTGCAGGAAGTATGCCATCTATTGGCAGTTCTAACACCACATTGACTCTTGCGGCTCTGAGCTTTTTGGCTTCTGAGGAAATGCTCAAAGACCTAGAAACTAAATAAAAAAAGGGATTTAAGAATTAATTATTCTAATTGATTATTCTATTGTCGAAATAACATAACCGAGCATATATTGCTAGCAGAGGTATTATGACCACGGACAAAGATAGTTTAAAGCTAATTAATACGGTTGAGGAACTACGATACTATCTGATCCAAGCGTTGAAGATAGAACATGCCACCATTCCTCCCTATCTAACCGCATTGTATTCCCTAAAATCAGGCAGCAATTTAGAGGCTTTCCATATTATTCGGGCTGTTGCTGTAGAAGAGATGTTGCACCTTACCCTAGTTGCTAATGTCCTAAATGCAGTCGGTGGAAGTCTTCAATCAACTCTAACTGCTCCCGATTTTATCCCTACCTATCCCACCTATTTACCCACGGGATCGACAGATTTTAAAGTAGGTTTGAGCAAGTTTTCTCCAGAAACGATAGAAACTTTTCTTAATATAGAGCGCGCCAAAGAAGTTGCTGAAGATCAACCCTTAGTTGTGTCGCGCACTTTGCGTGAATGCTTGCTCACTATTCTCAATTATGATCCGACCTATACCTTTTACAGTATTGGTTTGTTCTATGCTGAGATCATCCGAGGTTTGTATGCTCTCCATAAAGAAATGGGTGATGCGTTGTTCTGCGGTAATCCCGATCGCCAGATTACCCCACAGTACTACTATAACGGTGGCGGAGATATCATTCCTGTTACCGATCTAAACTCAGCTATAAAGGCTTTGAAGGTGATCCAAGAGCAGGGAGAGGGATCAAGAGCAGGTGCTGTTTATGATGCAGAACGCCAAATCTCCCATTACTTCCGATTTCAACAACTATTGCTGGGTCAGTTCTATGTGGTAGACAGTGACGATCCTACCAATTCCGATCTTCCTGATCATCCCACTGGTAAGTCCTTTACGGTAGATTGGGATGCGGTTTATCCACTCAAGTGCAACGCTAAATTAAGCGATTATAAGCCTGAAGATTCGGAATTGTACGCAGCCGCTCAAGAATTTCAGCAATCCTATAGTAATTTCCTTGCAGAAATTGAATATGCTTTTGACGGTCATCCTGAAGCTCTAATCCCTGCTGTAGGTGGGATGTTTCGTTTAAAAGAGCAGGCTAATTTGCTCATTCGTAACCCGATACCTAGTTTAGAAGGAGTTAACGCAGCACCAATCTTTCGATTGGATTAAAAGTTCGCTCTTATCAATCCTTTAACTCAAATTATTAGAATTTATGAATGATCGACTTGAATTTATAGAGTATTTTCTTGAATTCTCAGTAATCTTGACTGGGTTCTCTCGCTTTCATCTGCAAGGAACCGACCAAGTTTCCTCTTACTTTGATACTGTCCGAAATGTTGTTGGCGATGATTTATTTACAGAGCTTTTAATCACCTTTCATGAGTTGGATCTAAAAGCCCAAAGTGAAGGTGATGAGTCAATTTTAACTAATGGTCTGCGATTGGACATTCTTGGTTCTGAAAAACTTGGTCCGATCGCTCGAAATATTATTAAGATCTGGTATGTAGCTACTTGGTATCCACTACCAAAAGCTTGGCGAGATAACTTTGGGACTAAGGAGAAAGATGGGACTTTTGTTGTTAGTCCGCAAGCTTATCCTGAAGGGCTTTTATGGCCAACTCTTGGGGTTAATCCGCCAGCGGCAAAAGCCCCTGGTTATGCAACTTGGAGCGATCCACCTAAGGTTAGTCTTAATTCCTAATTTAGGTTAAGGGGACGTTAATAATGTCTTAATAATTAAGTTATTAAGTTGTAAATAATATGAAGCTCTTTCTATCTTTTTATTACTAAAACTTAATCTTCATCTTCCCTAAACCTCTGAGATAATTTCTACAAGCATCAAAATTTTTACTAAATTTTATTGCTAAACTTTATCGCTCAATTCTATTGTCTAGTTCTAAGGTCAAACTATGAGTATCAAAAGTTGGTTCCGTGGCTTCTCAACGATGGTCATTGCTCTTTTCTTGAGCTTCATGTTTTGCAATCTCCCCGCCCATGCCTTTGTGGCAACTGACTACCAAAAACTACTGATTACCAATGCCTGTAACAATTGTGATTTGTCAGGAGCCGATCTTTCTTATAAGGACTTGTATGGCAGCGCTCTCAATGGGGCAAATTTATCTGGCGCAAATCTGTCGGGAGCTTTGCTCAATGATTCCAAGCTTAGAGGTGCAAATTTAAGTAGAGCCAATCTATCTGAGGGGATTCTGATGGGAGTAGACTTCAGCAGAGCCGATCTGACAGAAGCAAATCTCTCGAAGGCAGATTTGTATAATTCTCTTTTGAGCAGTGCGAATCTGACTAAGGCAAACCTGAAATCTAGTACTCTCGACTCCTCGATCGCTACAGATGCAAATTTTTCTAATGCGATCGTGACGGAGACTACACTAAAATCAATAGTTCTTTCACGAGCGAATTTGTCGAACGCAGATTTTTCTAATTCCAAAATGAGAAATAGTAGATTGACAAATTCAGATCTTCGGGGGGCTAAATTTGGAGGTGCGGATCTGAGTAATTCAGTCATGCCCGATGCAACTACTTATAATGGTGATGTGACTAAGTTTGGAGCTTCTAATTAAGTTCTAAAACTTTATGTTGATTTGACGATTTTCAAAACTATGATTCAGAAATCGGGAAAGGATAGAACGGGTTATATTTCTGTAAGAAATTTATTGAATCGGCAATCTTTGTCTGGTAACAATCTTGAATAATGCAATCTGTCTATTACTTTTCCGATTTCTGTTTATTCAATCAATCCAATATACTCTTTAGGCTTCAGGAATAAAAATCATGATGATCAAAGATGAGCCTTCCATTTTTCTAGCCCAAACTGTCCGTAAGATCAGACTAATTGGCACTTCATTAGTCTTGGCTACTATCTTTGTTTTGGGCAGTATGACTTTTTCTCCATTTCAAGTCAATGCGGCTCCGCTGCAAGAACAGCCATTGATCGCTCAGGTTTCCGTTAAGCCAACTAATAAGCCTACGGTACGTGTACCTAAGTTTGATTCTAATAAAGTCTTTTTAGGAATTACGCCTACAGGTTGGAGCAATAGTGACGATCCCAGTATTGACTTGGTTCCACCTATTCCTTACCGACAAATCTTTAGCGAAATGGCGCTAGCGGGTTTTAAAGGTTCGCAAATGTCAGGTAAATATCCTCAAGATTTAACAGAATTAAAAAAAGAATTAGGATTGCGAGGTTTGACAATTTCTGAACCATGGGTAGGCACTTATTTCACTATTGGGGATAAAACGGATAGCCAGAAAATATTCGACCAACAGCTTGCCTTTATGAAGTCAATTGGTGGCGATACGATTGTGGTGGCGGAGTTAGGTGGAGCCGTTCACCAGCAGCCGATCGCCCCTTTACCAAATCGCCCAATTTTTAACGATGCTCAGTGGAAAGCCTTAACGGATGGTTTAAATGATTTGGGTAAGCAGGCTCACGATGCAGGTATGAAGCTTGCCTATCATCCCCATGTGGGAACTGGAGTGGAGACAATGGCTGATATCGATCGCCTTATGACTGGAACTAATCCTCAATATTTGAGTTTACTTCTTGATACGGGACATCTTTACTATGCTGGAGTCAATCCTCTAGAAGTGACCCAAAAGTATGCTGGTCGCATTAAGCATGTTCACCTCAAAAATATTCGTAAGCCGATATACGAGCAATCTAAAACAGATGGGCTGAGCTTTTTAAATTCGATTCGGGCAGGAGTTTTCACTGTTCCAGGGGATAAAGAAGGCGATATTGATTTTAAGCCGATTTTAGATAGGCTGGCTCTTGCGAAATATGAAGGCTGGTTGATTGTGGAAGCAGAACAAGATCCCAACAAGGCAAATCCTTTGCAATATGCTTTGATGGCTCGCAGTTATCTCAAGCAAGTTACTGGACTGTAATCCAATTTGATGATTCTCAAAATTCAATCCGATGGAAACATAATCTGATTCTATTTTGCTATCAGGTTATGTATTTATACCAAGTTGAGAAATGGCGTAGCCATTTCTCAACTTAAAAACCCTTACTAGGTTTAGTTTTTAATTCATAAACTTGTAGCAACACTTTTGTGAATTGGTATTACTTATAGAGATTGATAGGAATAGATTCTTGGGATTGGAGCAAAATATTAGGAGCGATCAAACAGAGAGGGATCAGCTGAAATGATGAAAAAATGTATCTGTCTTTTAATCTCAATTCTAGCAATTTGTGCATTTGTTCTACAACCCATGTTCATCCCATCGGCTTTGGCTCAGTCTCAGTCTACAGGTAAGACGGGCTGTGAGAAAGAGACGATCGATATTGAGAAATATGGAGGTAAACCTTTCCAAAATCCTGAAGAGATTAGATCTAAGAATGGGCTGCTGGAAACTGCGATCGAAGTTAGATACGCTCAAAATCAGATTGCAGCTTGCTCGGTGAATCTGCGCTCCTATAACGGTAAATTAGTTGGTCCTACTTTGCGGGTTAAACCAGAAGATACTATCAAGGTTAAGTTAATCAATAATCTTCCCCCAGAGAGCAATCCCCAAACCAACCAGAATAATAACCTACCGCGTGCCTTCAATACCACTAATTTTCATACCCATGGTCTTCATGTTTCTCCAGAGGGTATTAGCGATAATGTTTTGCGTGAAATGCCACCTCAAGAGCATTTAGGCGATGCGCCGCCCAAATATCCAATTGAGATAGCTCTTCCCGATCACCATCCTGGTGGAACCTATTGGTATCATTCCCATTTGCATGGATCGACGGCTTTACAGGTTTCGAGTGGCATGGCTGGAGCCTTGATAGTTGAAGGTGGACTCGATTATATTCCTGAAATTGCGGCAGCCAAGGAAAAGATTTTTGTTTTCCAACAGATTACCTATGACGAGCAGGGAACAATAGAAAACTATAACGATCTCACTCCTACTGGTTGGACAAATTCCAAGCGCTACACCACTATTAACGGTCAAATTGTTCCCAAGATTGAAATGCGTCCAGGGGAAGTTCAACGTTGGCGGTTTATTCATGCTGGGGTAGGAGAAAGTCTAAATTTGCACCTCACTCAAGTTAGCGATAATCGCCCAATCTCACTCCGTGAAATCGCCTTGGACGGCATTCCCTTGGGGCGAATGGATAATTGGAATAGGGAAGCTTTAGAACTTGAGCCGGGGTATCGCAGTGATGTCTTGGTAAAAAGTAAGCTTCTTAAAAATGGTCAGCGATCGCAAGAATATGTGCTCGTTGATTCGCCCAGTTCTCCTCAAAAGTCCTTAAAAGGCGCAGGAGAAACTGGCAGCATTTTGGCTAAGGTTGTGGTTAAAGGGTTACCAGTTAAGATGGCATTACCTAGAGCCGATCAGCTTGCCAAAGTTGCTATGCAGGAACAGCCCTCCGATATTGTGACTACTGATGGTGAGCAAAAAGTTGAATTTAGCTTGATAGCTTGCTCTGCATCCGATTGTAAGCAAAAGTTTAACTTTGAAATTAATGGACAAGAGTTTAGTCACGACTCTGAACGTACTTTGACGCTTGGAAAGGCGGAAGAATGGAACTTAACTACTAGCGATGCCTCCTTAGCTCCGAGTCATCCTTTCCATATTCATGTTAATCCCTTTCTTCACCAGCGTTCCAACCCCCAAGGTAAGTTGGAGAAGGTCTGGCGCGACACCCTTCTAGTAACTCAAGGTCATCCCGAAAAGATCTGGACTCGATATAGTGATTTTGTCGGTAAATTTGTTTTACATTGTCATATTCTCGATCACGAAGATCAGGGCATGATGCAGCTTGTAAACATTGTTCGAGAGAAGCCCAACAATACAATTTCCCAAATGGAGAATAATCATGCGATTTATTGATAATGAAAAAATTAGAGTTGTATTTGAAGAAATATATCCTAACAATGTGCGATCTCGAGACTTGGCATCCTATGGAGAAATGTACACAGAAGATGCGCTGTGGATTCCTCCCAATGCTCCCGATCGCTGCGGTAAAGACGATATCATTGAGGGCTTCGCGAATACAATTGCCAATCAAGACATCGATCCCATTTTTACCGCTGAAGAAATTGAAGTAATCGGAGATTTTGGTTACGTACTTGGGACTTCCATTGCGACAATTTATCCCCATGACGGTAGTTCTAGCAAAGTCGTTCGTTATCGAGCTCTATGGCTAATGGCAAAGGAAGGCGATGAATGGAAAATTAATCGCCAAATTTGGAACGCGAAACCTTAAAGATTGGCTTCTATAACCAAATTTGCTCGTTAAATTTATGCGTTATAGCATTCTGTCGCCACTGAAAATCTATACTATTAAAGTAAAATTATGACCGTCAATTCTCCTCTACCTGATATCTATCTGAGCTTTTTCATGTTTACTACGGACATGAAACCGACAGATTTAGACTATCGAAAAACAGTGGTGAATCACATTAAGAAACTGCAAGAATTTGGCTATAGTGGGTTTGAATTCCCGATCGCTCCTACTTTCAATCAAAGTTTTGCTCAAGATGTCAGCAATTATCAAGCACTACGCGATTATCTTGACGGTCAAGGTTTGGATAAGGTGAAAATTGCGACCAATGTCGGTGCAACGAGAACGTACGATCCCACCTCGTCCTATCCCGCCCAGCAGCAACAAGGCTTAAAGTATCTGAAATCGCGGGTTGATATTACCGCTGCTTTGCGGGGTGAGATTTTGATGGGGCCAATTGTTCTTCCCTATGGGGTCTTTCCTACCACTGATTTTAACGAGCCAATTTGGAGCGATCGCCTTCAAGATCTTTTGGTAAAGCGCTATCACCAAGCTCAACCCATTCTCAATGAATTGGGAGAATATGCCGTTAGCAAAAAAGTGAAATTAGCGATCGAACCGATTACGCATTGGGAAACGCCTGGTCCCAATAAACTCTCGCAATTGATGACTTTTCTTGAGGGTGTTAACAGTCATCAAGTCGGAGTCGTCATTGATAGTGCCCATGAAACCTTAGATGGGGATGGTCCGACGATCTTTCAAACTCAAGTCGCTCAGCTAGCTACGCAAAAGAGATTGCACTACATTCAAGTGTCCCCGCCCGATCGCGGAGCCGTACATACGAGCTGGTTGCCTTGGCAAGATTTTCTGAAACCCGTGCTAAAGGTTTATAAAGGACCGATCGCCATTGAGATTTTTAATGCTATTCCTGCTTTTGTGAACTCTCTGCGGCTATCTCGGCGTAAGTTTTGGATTCCTGAAGAAGACGCTCCCAATTCTTACCCTAGCGCCTATGACATTGCAGAAGCTGCAATCAAGAAAACTCAAGAAGAATTGAGAAAAATCATCAATCCTAATTAATGCTCCCTTAATAACATCGATGTTAAGATCGGAACTGCCTTACGCCTTCTATCTTAACCCTACAACCTTGATATTCCAGCAAGCTCGATCGCTGAAGAAGGATGAATTGATCATGATGGCTAGAATCTTCCCAATCAAAAGAATTATCTCGATTTGCTTGGTTTTTTTGATCACTTTTTACATCGTTTTGGGACATAGTAAAGAGGCGATCGCCCTTACCCCAGATTCCGCAAGAACCGTAAGAACAAGTATGGGAAAATGGAAAGTATTGCCTATGCCTGCTATCTCTGATCGCACCCAGTCAGTGCATACAACCCTATTGCCAAACGGTAAAGTATTGGTAGTCAATGGTAGTAGCTTTCGGACTGAATTAGATCGAGAAAACGGTCAATATAAGTTTGTTGAAGGAATTGATGTCTCGGATTATGCCGTAGTTAATAACTCAGGTTTGCTCGATCCTAAAACAGGAAAATTCGAGCGAATTCCTTCACCTCCAGCGCTTCGCTTCGATAAAACGATCGGTAAAAATGGCGCAAATACGACTAATGATCTTTTTTGCTCTGGGCATGTCCAGTTAGCCGATGGTAATGTGTTATTTGCGGGTGGAACTAACACCTATTACCCTGGTGGAGCCTTTACGGGAACTAAATGGTTAAATCTCTATGATTGGCGATCGGGTAAATGGAAAGACCTTGGACAAATGCGAGATGGACGTTGGTATCCAAGCCTAATATCCTTGGCTGACGGTAAAGTTGCGATCTTTGCTGGACTAAAACTTGAAAAACCCAATCAAATTAACACCAGTGTCGAAATTTACGATCCCAAAACCGATAAACTCCATTACTTCGATCTTACCACTATCAAAAACAGTCCTTTTAATACCAAAGTTGGGAGTGATGATATTTATGATGGAATCGATCTCTATCCTCGAGTTTTTCCTTTAAAGGATGGAAGACTCTTAATTACAGGCGATGAAGCAGGTATTGCAGGGGTTCTAGTTCCTCACTCCAGTAAGAAAAGCTATCTGATGACTATTAATGATTTAGGAAATGGTCAACTTTCCTTAAGCTTTGAAGTCGGACCCGATCGCTTAGAAACTAGTAAAGCTTACGGAACGGCGCTCCAAATCCCTAACTCGGAAGAAGTGCTGCTGTTAGGTGGTCTGATTGGTAGCAATAGTATCAGCTATGGAAGAGAAGGGAAAATCGATCCTAATACTTTCCCCCCTGATGTGGTGAGAGTTTCCACCAGTTTGCAACATTGGATTTCTCCTGCTAAAAGTGCGCAAAAGAATGGGAAGTGGGAAATCGTCCCCGATTTTTTTAAACAACCAAGAGCCAATTTGCAGGCTGTAATTCTTCCGACTGAAGAAATTTTAGTCCTAAATGGTGGTGAATATCCAGAATATAAGCCAATTTATCAACCCTTGTTAATGACTCCTGATGCCCAGTCTCTCTCAGGATATCAAACCAAAACTTTGAATCCTGCCAAACTGCCAAGGCTTTATCATAATGGAGCAATTTTATTACCCGATGCCCGAGTTTTAGTTATTGGTGGCAATGCTAATCGGACAGCGAGGGAAAAGGATGGCACACTTCATGTTGATGTTTTAGGCGATCCTAAAACCTTCTTCCGCTTTCCACAATTAAAGAATAAGGCAGGAGAAATAGAGTCCTTTGATATTGATACCTACTATAACGATCCTCAGCATTACTTTGCTGATGGTAATGTGGAGCCTTTCGTACCTTCCGAAATTTGGCAGGGTGAGATCTTTAGTCCTCCCTATCTATACAAAGCAGGGCCTCGTCCTGAAATTACTAGTAGTCCCCAAATCTTAAAATATGGTCAGTCCGATGGCATTGTGGTAAAAAATGGTACGAGTAATCCTTCGGTTGTGATGGTCAAGTTAGGAACGGTTACCCATTCCTTTGACTATGGACAGAGGCTTGCCAAGTTACCCATTAAAGTTGCCCAAGACAATTCATCTGTGGGGATTACAGCTCCAGATAATCCCCATCTTTATCCTCCTGGATACTACATGCTTTTTTATCTAAACGATATTGGTAAACCTTCCCATGCTCAAATCGTGCGGCTTCAATCTTGATGCTAACTTTTGATGCCGATTTGATATTTATTTGGTTTTTATTGGCGTTGTTTGCAGATTCTAAGACAAATCGGAGATTTAAAGATATGGCACTCACCGAACAGGATTTTAAAAATTTACCTGAAACTGGTATTGACCCAGACAATTCTGGCAAATACCAAGCTCTTCTAGATGACTTGCAGGGTAATATTCTGAAGGGACATGGTCGTGATTATACTGTCGATATATTTGTGCAGTGGAAATCGGATGACATTCCCGCAGTTAAGGAATGGATTATAAACTTTACTAAAGGTTATGTTACTTCAGCACAACTACAGGCTGATGAATCGCGCCGTTATCGTGATCAAAAAGTCTCTGGCAGTGTTTTTGCGAATTTTTATTTAACTCGTATCGGCTATGAGACATTGGGCTTTGAAGCCTTTCAAATCCCCAAAAATCAACCCTTTACGATGGGTATGCAATACGAAGGTATCAGAACATCCTTGGGCGATCCTAAAGTTACAGATTGGGAAGTAGGCTATCAACAGAAAATCCACAGCTTGATTGCGATCGCTGATGATGATCAAGATAGTTTATTAAAATTTGCTAATCAAATTACCCAAGAACTCAGTAAAATTGCCACTGTTCTCCATCAAGAAAATGGATTTATTCTGAGGAATAAGGATGGACAGGTTATTGAACATTTTGGTTTTGTTGATGGAATCAGTCAACCTTTATTTATCAAACGCGATATTGTCAAGGCTCAAGCTAGCGATCGCAATTTCTCCAAATGGGATCCCCGCGCTCCCCTCGATCTTGTTTTGGTTAAAGATCCTAACGGACAAACCGAAGATAGCTATGGGAGCTATCTGGTCTATCGTAAATTGGAGCAGAATGTTAAAGCTTTTCGGGAAGATCAGCAAGCACTGGCGCAGGCGCTAAAAATTCAAAATGAATTGGCAGGTGCTTATGTGATGGGGCGCTTCCCCGATGGAACGCCTGTAACGATATCGGATGTTCCAATGCACCCACGGAATCCCCCTAATAACTTCAATTACGATCAGGACCTTACCGCCACAAAATGTCCTTTTCATGCGCATATTCGGAAGACAAATCCAAGGGGTGATTCCGTAAGAAATTCCAATGTAAATTTAGAGGAGGAAAGAGGACATCGTATCGCCCGTCGTGCTGTTAGTTATGGCGAAAAAGATCTAACTAATGCATCGACTGAGGGTTCTGGTTTACTGTTTTTATGTTTTCAGGCGGACATTGAGAATCAATTTAACTTCATGCAAGCGCGATGGTCTAACGCAAATAACTTTGTTAAGGTTGGTGTTGGTCCCGATCCCCTGATTGGGAGCCCTCAGGGAACTCAACATTGGCCGACAGAATGGAGTAAAAGCTCAACTCAGGATTACAACTTCAAACTATGGGTCAAAATGAAGGGTGGAGAGTATTTCTTTGCCCCCAGTATTAGCTCTTTGAAGAACTTACCCTAATTATACCAAAACACAAAATGGCTACGCCATTTTGTGTTTTGAAAACCCTTACTGGGTTTGGTTTTTAATTCACAAAAGTGTTGTCACACTTTCGTGAATTGGTATTCGTGAATTGGTATTCGTGGCTTCGCGAAGCCACTTATCTTTTGGGGTTTGCGCTTAAATCCAAACCAAGAGATTTTTGCAATTGTTGCGAAGCAACAATTACAAAAATCTCTTGGTTTTTTTGAGATCGAAGATTGCGGAAAGAAGCAAAAGAAGGGGCGCAATGCGCCCCTTCTTTTGGTGAAGATGTTATAAAAATGGAATTTTTAAGATGCAAAACTAGCGATCGCTTGCTCGACTATGGCTAAGGCCTGGTCGATCTCGGTTGCAGAAACGATTAGTGGTGGCACAAAACGTACAACCTTAACACCCGCAGGCACTAACAACAAACCATGCTCGATGCCTGCGGCAACCACATCACGGGCTTGGATATTACTGGATTCTTGCAGTACTAAACCATCGATCAAGCCCCAGCCTCTCACCGAAGCAATATGTTGGGGATAGCGATCGCAAATAGCCTGTAGTCCCGTGCGCAGTTGTTGACCGCGCTCTCTGGCATTGGCGATCAGATTATCATCGACCATCGTATGGCAGACCGACAGTGCCACCGTGCAGGCAAAGGGATTGCCACCAAAGGTACTAGCGTGATCGCCAGGCTCAAACACATCACAATGCGCCTTGCACATCATCGCTCCGATGGGAATGCCCCCACCTAAGCCCTTTGCCGAAGTAAAGATATCGGGCTGGATACCGAGGTTTTCGTAACCCCAGAGCATTCCACTGCGTCCCATACCCACCTGCACTTCATCGATAATTAGCAGGATCTTCTTCTCGTCACAGATTTCTCTAATTCTGGCAAAATAGGCGCGATCGCCAGGATTGACTCCCCCTTCTCCCTGCAAGGGTTCGAGCATGATCGCGCAGAGTCTACCTTCGTATTTCTGTACGGCAACCTCAAGGGCGGCGATATCATTGTAAGGAATATAGTCAAAGCCCGATACGAGAGGAGCAAAATTTTTATGATATTTGGGTTGCCCTGTCGCTGTCACCGTCGCCAGAGTGCGTCCGTGAAAACTGGCATTGGCTGTCAAAATTAAAGGATCGGTAATACCAAGCTTGGTATGGGCATATTTACGGGCTAACTTAATCGCTCCCTCATTGGCTTCTGCCCCTGAGTTACAGAAAAAAGCCTTGTCTGCACAGGAGTTTTGTACCAGCCATTTAGCCAATTGCCCTTGAGCCGCAAAATAAAACAAATTAGATGCGTGGTGCAGGGTTTGAATCTGATCGGTTACCGCTTTGATCATGGCAGGATGTGCGTGTCCCAACGTACAAGTAGCAATGCCCGCCACGAAATCTAAATATTCCTTGCCCTTGCTGTCCCAAACACGACAGCCTTCGCCGCGATCCAAGGCGATCGGAAAGCGAGCATAGGTATTCATCACATACTGATTAAACTCGGCGATCGCGTCAGGAGAAACTTGACTAGCAGCCTGAGCTTGAGATTGTACTTCTAGCGTAGTTGGCGACATGGATAAAAATGGGATAATGCTGTTAATTTCATTATGAATGATATGAGAGTTTTCGTAGGAACTTCTGTAGTGGAATTAGCCGATTAAGGCGTAGATTATTTGAAGGTGTAGTGTTGACGCACCTCTAAATACCTCTAAATAGATGATTTGCAAACAGTAGGCTCAGCAGGTAGAGATATGCCATACATTATTCAAAATCAAGGAACTCCCCATGAACGTATTTGCGATCTGAGATATGGCGTAAATACGATTGGAAGAGGATTAGATAATAGTATTGTCGTGGAAGACGATGCACGCAGCCTCTCCCGCCATCATGCCGAAATCCAAGTTACTGATAAAGGCATATTTGTTACCGATCTCAATAGTAGTAATGGCACGCTGGTCAACCAAATCAAGATCGCACAGCAAAAGCTCAATCATAACGATCTCGTCCAATTTGGCAGTGTCATCTTTCGATTAGTGGATGAATTAAAAAGTGATGCTAGTAGCTCTGGTAGTGAGATCAATGCTATCGCTAACCCCACCAATGCCAGTTCAGGTTTATCGATCTTGATGCGGGTCTCTCCAGAAAAATCTCGTGTGAATATGCAGGATTTGCTCAAGCAAAATATCGTCTCCTCTGGCTCGGTGTTGATGATCCAAGAATCGGATGAGGCTCAACGAACATCAGCGAAATTACGAGTATTGCTAGAGGTCAGCCAAGAACTTTCATCGCCCGAAGCCTACTCCGCTCTACCTGAGAAAATTCTAGAGTTGCTACTCAAAATCATGTCGGTCGATCGCGCTGTGCTATTGCTGGTAGATGAGAAAACGGGGAATCTAGAACCCAAAGCAGCTAAATTTAGTAATCCCAATGCTACTGCCAATCTTGATTTTTACAGTCGCAAAATTGCTAATTTTGTCCTGAAGCAAGGCGATGCGATTATCAGTGATGACGCTTCGGGCGATCGCCGCTTTGACAGTTCTCAATCGATCATTCAGCAATCAATCCAAGCAGCTATGTGTGCGCCCCTAAAACCAAGGGATCGCACGATCGGCGTGCTATACGTGGATAACCTCTCCCACGGTCATGCTTACCATAAGGAAGATTTAGAATTTTTGAGCAGTCTTGCTAATCAGGCGGCGATCGCGATCGAGAATGCAAATCTCTATCAAAGTATGCAATCGGAAGTAATCCGTCGCACTAAATTAGAACGATTTTTTCCTGCTGCGGTCAGTCAAAAAATTGAAGAGGGTTGGGATTTAAATCGGATTATTGAGACAGAAGTTACGGCTTTATTCTCAGATATTAGTGGCTTTACCGAAATGACAGCACCGATGCAGCCACGCAAGGTTTTGGAATTCTTAAATGAATATTTCAAAGTGATGGTTGAAGATATTGTTTTTCCTTTTGGGGGGACCTTGGAGAAATACATTGCGGATGCCTTGCTTGCCGTTTGGGGTTCTCCCTATCAAAGAGATGATGATGCGATCATGGCAGTTAATGCGGCGATCGCCATGCAGTGGGCGATGCGAAAATTGAATGAGGATTGGACTGAACAAGGACGGGATCTGCAAATTCAAATTCACATTGGACTGAATACGGGGATGGTTGCTTCGGGCAACATTGGCTCTGAAAATCTGATTCAGTATACAAATATTGGCGACACGATGAATGTAGCTAGCCGAATTTGCACAGCGGCGCAAGCTGGTGATGTATTTATCTCTGAGAGTACAAAGGTAAAGATTGAAAGTTTGCATTTACCTTTAGAGAAGTTAGACTTGATTAAAGTTAAAGGGAAAGAAGAACCACTGCAACTATATCGCATCCTCTGGGAACAGATTGATATTCGCGAACTGAGCAGTAAGACCAGAACGATTTTTCCCTCATAAACTGTTAATACCAATTGACTGAAGTGTTGGCTCACTTCAGTCAATTAAAAAACAAACGCAGTAAGGTTTTTTGAGTTAAGAACTGGTGTTACGTGGAAGCTTTCAATACCCTCACCCCTAGCCCCTCTCCCCTTTTGGGGGAGGGGAACCAGAAATTAGTCTTACTCCCCCTCTCCCTTGATGGGAGAAGGGGCTGGGGGGTGAGGGCGATATTCGTTCCACGTAACAATCAGTTAAGAAATGGCTCCGCCATTTCTTAACTTGGTAAGTAGTTCGGCATAATTAAAAACCAAAACCAGAGAGCATACCGCCCGCTACGCGGGCGGTA
>NZ_ALWB01000032.1 GCF_000332215.1 Pseudanabaena biceps PCC 7429 | reverse complement strand
GAGTGGCGGCGCGAAGCGCCGCCACTCATCTTTGGGGGGCTTTCTTCCTAGTTACACAGGCAAGCAAAGCAATGGCGGTGAAAGCCTTTAAAAAATAAAGAAATCTAGTAGGAACGGGTCGATCCTGACATAAGTTGTTATTATTCTTTATATAAATAAATGTTTTCTTTCTGGTTTTGATAATGCAAGTGATGAATGCTGGTTGGACTCAAGTTGAGGAAGAGGTTGCTCGAAAAGCTTTTGATATTGCCTATAAACGCGAAATTAATGCCCTTATCGATTCTGTACGCAGTAAAGCAAGCTGCTTAAATGAAATAGAAGATATGTGGCATTTGCACGACTTTTTGAGTGTTAAACGTCACGAAGTTGATGGACGCTATGACTATAATTTACCCATGCTAGTTTTCGTATTTGCGGGGTTGATTAAGGACGGATGGATTACAGTCAATGAACTTGAAGGTTTGAATTCAGACAAAATCGCCAAAATTATGGCACTTTCCTACATGTAATTAAGTAATAGAGAATCTTCTGGCTTGAAAGTATTGAAAAGTTTCCTAGCTCTAGTTCTGAGCCTTGTTTAGGGCAAATCAAGCCTCAAATATGGCGGTTAGGCTACTCTCTGAAACTACTTTGGGGACTTATATCCAAAGTAAATTTTGCCATGGCATATAACCCAAGGATTGATATCTTCCTTGGGTTATATTTTTTATGCATATATTAAGAATGCATTAAGACACAAGAAATACAAAAATTAAAATTAAAGTTTTTCTTAATATCTACCCTTAGAGGTTTTGAGAAAGCGATCAAAATGTGAGTATATATACTCAGGAAACCTCAAACAGCAAAATGCAGTGATTTATTGCATTTTTGCTTTGAAATCATTGAGCGCCCCAAGCAAAAGTTATTTGCAAGCATTTAAGTTCTCCATTGAGATCTTGATCGGCTGCAATCTTGATAACTTTAAGGTTCGATATAGAACTTGGGAGTGAATTGAATTCCTCCATGTAAGTAGTTATGCGCAATTAAATCTAAAATCCAAAAACCTATAGTGTATGCTGTGCTTACATTACAGGTTTCAACACTGGTTTTTAATTATGCCCAAATACTTCCGCACATGAACTTAAATCCTTCAGTCAAACTCCAAAAACATTCCTATGACATATACCATTTCCTCAGCCAGAAATATTTTTCCTAACACCCTAGCAGCTGATGTCGTACCCGCTACTACCGCAAGATTTAACCAGCTCACTCCTGAGGATCAACTAGCTTGGATTTGGTTTACTTACCTTGAAATGGGCAAAACCGTAACGATCGCCGCTCCTGGTGCTGCCAGTATGCAGTTGGCTGAGTTAACATTGAATGAAATTAAGAAGATGAGTTTCCAGCAACAAACTCAAGTCATGTGCGACCTAGCCAATCGCGCCGACACCCCCATTGGGCGTACCTATGCTATTTGGTCTCAAAATATCAAATTAGGATTTTGGTATCAACTCGGCAAGTGGATGGAAGAAGGAATTGTCGCTCCTATTCCCGAAGGCTATCGCCTTTCCGCCAACGCCTCGGCAGTTTTAGAGACCTTGAAGAATTTAGATCCAGGTCAACAAATCACAATTCTACGTAACTCAGTTGTAGATATGGGATTTGATCCTAATAAGTTGGGTGGATATACTCGCGTTGCCGAACCAGTAATGGCTCCCAAAGAAGTCTCAAAGCGCACTCAGGTTAGCATCGAAGGTATCGACAATCCCACCGTATTGTCATACATGAATAACCTAAACGCTAATGATTTTGACGCTTTGATCGATCTATTCCTCCCCGATGGTGCTTTACAGCCTCCATTCCAAAGACCAATTGCTGGCAAGGATGCAGTTCTGCGATTCTTTAAGGAAGAATGTCAAAATCTAGTACTCGTTCCAGAAAGAGGCATTTCTGAGCCAGCAGATGGTGGCTATACTCAAATCAAAATCACAGGTAAAGTTCAAACTCCTTGGTTTGGATCTGGAGTTGGGATGAATATATCTTGGAGATTTTTACTCGATCCTAACAACAAGATTTTCTTTGTGGCGATCGATCTCCTTGCATCTCCTAAAGAACTTTTGAACCTAATTCGCTAGACCTAAACCTAGAGAGCGTAATACCAATTCACGAAAGTGTGACAACACTTTTGCGAATTAGAAACTAAACCTAGTAAGGGATTTCAAGTTAAGAAATGGCTACGCCATTTCTTAACTTGGTATAACGCCTATTAGCATTACGCTCTCTAGATTTAATTTTAACTATACTGAACTACTTATACCAATTCCGTGAAGTGAGCCAACACTTTACGGAATTAAAAAACAAACCCAATAAGGTTTTGAGATTTCAAAAATGGCGTTGCTATTTTTGAAATTGGTATTACATTGCTTTGCGCTCAAAGCCAAACCAAGAAATATGTTGAAAGTTTTGCAAAGCAGCACTTTCAACACATTTCTAGTAGTTCATTTGATTGCAAATTGCTGTAAAAGACTTTGCGGCAAAAACAAATCGATTTGGTTTTCTTGATATTTCCCGATATTCCCAGAATTGTAGTGGCGTTCGCGATAAATTATGAATAATTACAGTAATCTGCGATCGCATAATTCGCCTGATCTCTGGCAAAAAAAAGCATTCATAACTGATGATTGGCTGGGAATATTAATCGTCATTACTATTCTCAGCCTATGGTTTGTTAGTCTGTATTCGTTGCTTTCAGTTTCAGTTTTCGATATTTCTTGGGCAGGGCTCGTTGTTTTAATTTTGGGACGGACATACCTTCATACAGGTTTATTTATTCTTGCCCACGACTCAATGCATGGAAATTTAATTCCCAGTAATAGAACTCTAAATAAGATCATCGGTCGTCTTATGGTGGGAATTTATGCATCTCTTAATTACGATCGCTGCGCAGTAAACCATGCTAATCACCATCGCTATCCTTCTCAAAAAGGCGATCCTGATTTTCATGGCAACCTTTCCCATCCAGTATTTTGGTATTGCAAGTTTCTGAGCGAGTACTTTTCATGGCGATCGCTAATTCTTTTCTTGGCGATCGCGATCGCCATATTCTGCGCTTTGATCATGCTATGCAAGGTTTCAATCGTTAACTTAATTCTCTTCTGGCTCTTTCCCCTTGTACTTAGCTCGTTGCAGCTATTTTTCTTTGGGACTTATCTTCCACACTGTCAAATCCATCAAAATCCCAATTTTTCTCCTCGCCTTGAGTCTAATTTTTATACGATTTTATGGTCGTTTCTGAGTTGTTATAACTTCGGTCATTATCATTGGGAGCATCACGAATATCCCCAAACCCCTTGGTTCAGACTGCCAAAAGTTCATCGGTAAGGCAGTGCTTCACTGAAAATTCAAACCCCAAAGTATGAGTGGCGGCGCTAAGCGCCGCCACTCATCTTTTGGGGTTTATACCAATTCACGAAAGTGTGACAACACTTTTGTAAATTAAAAACCAAACCTAGTAATACCAAAATTAAAAATGGCGTAGCCATTTTTAATTTTGGTATTACTAGTAAAATCGATACGACAAATCCTGATCGGAACGATCGCCAAATCAATCACCGAATGAATCGCCAACTTAAAAGGCAACTCAGAAAGACATTACTTAAACTTCGCAGCCAAATTGATCGTGAGATTTGGATGCAAAAAAGTCGAGCAATTGGCGATCGCCTTGCAAATTGGCAACCATTTCAACAGGCGCAAAATATTCTCGCTTTTACCAGCTTTCGGCTAGAACCAGATTTAAGCCCGCTTTGGCAAAGATTTCCTGACAAAAATTGGGGATTTCCCCGTTGCCTTGAAAAAAATTTGCTTTGGCATCACGTCGCGATCGCAGATTTTGAGAACAGTATGCGATCGGGTGCTTTTGGGATCCTCGAACCTCGCCATGACTTAAAGCTGATCGATTTAGCAAGTATCGATCTAATTTTGATTCCTGCGGTAGCTTGCGATCGCCAAGGTTATCGATTGGGCTATGGTGGGGGCTTTTATGATCGGTGGTTGCCTCATTCGATAGGCTTGAAAGTAGGAATTATTTTCGATGAATTTTATGTGGATGAGTTGCCTCGCGATCCTTGGGACATGCCCTTAGATGCAGTTATTACCGAAAAGTACGACACAAATAAAGATTAGTAACTGGGCATAATTACAACCCAAAAAGCTGTGACGCAGGCTGCGCGGGCGCTACTCAAACCCCAAGAGACGCAGGCTGCGCGGGCGCTACTCAAACCCCAAGAATTGATTGGCAGCGCTTCGCGCTGCCAATCAATTCTTGGGGTTTATGTCCTAGTACACTTGGCGACAGGTTGCAATTTCTTTGGTACGGTAAGCCGATCTAGTTCCCTACTCATTTCGCAGTATATTAGCACTCAGTGAGACAGAGTGCTAAAGCACGCAAGATATAACTAAAGCGGGTTTAAATTCCTAGCTTGAGCCATACCTTGCCGAGTCCACTCTGATTAGATTTTAAGGAGGTATGACATAGTGGCATCGTTAACCCTAAATACTGGTACATTACAACCCCTAGGCGATCGCCTATTGGTAAAAGTAGCAACGAAAGAAGAAAAAACTGTTGGCGGTATTTTCTTACCAGATACAGCTCAAGAAAAGCCACAAATTGGTGAAGTTACAGCCGTCGGTCTTGGCTCGCGTAATGACAAAGGTACTCGCGTAGCTCTAGAAGTTAAAACAGGCGACAAAGTACTTTACTCCAAGTATGCAGGCACAGAAGTCAAAATTGACAACGTAGATTATTTGCTACTCGCGGAAAGAGATATCCTCGCGATCGTTGAATAAAGCTATTAGCTATTAGCTGTTAGCCGTTAGCTTTCAAGGCTCTTCATACGGAAGCAATCTAAAAGAGCTAAAAACTAATCGCTAAAAGCCCAGTTACCAAATCCCAATTACCAATTACCAAATTAACTAAAATGGCTAAAATCGTAGTATTTGATGAAGAATCTCGTCGCGCCCTTGAGCGTGGTGTTAATGCCCTTGCTGATGCCGTACGTGTAACCTTAGGACCTAAAGGACGTAACGTAGTTCTCGAAAAGAAATATGGCGCACCTCAGATCATCAATGATGGTGTAAGCATCGCTAAGGAAATTGAACTAGAAGATCCTCTAGAAAATGCAGGTGCACAGCTAATTCGTGAAGTTGCCTCGAAAACCAATGATGTCGCAGGTGATGGAACCACCAGTGCCACCGTTTTGGCTCAAGAAATGATTCGTGAAGGACTGCGCAATGTGGCCGCTGGTGCTAATCCAGTTGGCGTACGTCGCGGCATCGAAAAAGCAGTTGCTCACCTCGTTGATGTCATCGCTCAAAAAGCAAAAGCAGTTGATTCCAACGCCGAAATCGCTCAGATTGCCACCATTTCTGCGGGCAATGATTCTGAAGTTGGCGAAATGATCGCCCATGCCATGGATAAGGTTGGTAAAGATGGCGTAATCACCGTTGAAGAATCCAAGTCTCTTACCACCGAATTAGAAATCGTGGAAGGTATGCAGATCGATCGCGGTTACATTTCTCCCTACTTCGTCACTGACAACGAACGTCAATTGGTCGAATTTGAGAACGCTAAGATCTTGATCACCGATAAGAAAATCAATGTCATTCAAGACCTTGTTCCTATTCTGGAGAAAGCTGCTCGTTCAGGCGCTCCTCTCGTAATCATTTCTGAGGATGTTGAAGGCGAAGCTCTCGCAACCTTGGTGGTCAACAAGCTCAGAGGTTCTCTGAATATCGCTGCCATCAAGGCTCCTGGGTTTGGCGATCGCCGTAAAGCGATGTTGCAAGATATTGCCGTCCTTACCGATGGTCAGGTAATTTCTGAAGACACTGGTTTGGAACTTAGTGCCGCAACCCTAGAAATGCTTGGTACTGCTCGTAAGATCACCATTTCCAAGGACAAAACAACTATCGTTTCTGACATTACCAACAAGGCAAATATCGATAAGCGTGTTGCCCAAATCCGTAAGGAATTGGATCTCAGTGACTCTGACTATGATAAGGAAAAGCTACAAGAACGGATCGCTAAGCTCGCTGGTGGCGTAGCCGTGATCAAGGTCGGTGCTGCTACTGAAACCGAACTCAAGGATCGTAAGCTTCGCATTGAAGATGCGCTCAACTCCACCCGTGCAGCGGTTGAAGAAGGCATCGTTCCTGGTGGTGGTGCAACCCTTGCTCACCTTGCGGTTGAATTGCTAGAGTTCAAAGCAACCTTGAAGAACGAAGAAGCGATCGGCGCTGAAATCGTATCCCGTTCTCTCTCTGCGCCTCTTCGTCAAATCAGTGATAACGCTGGTTTAGAAGGAACCGTTGTGGTTGAGAAAGTTAAGGGTATGAGCTTCAATCATGGCTTTGATGCCCTCAAGGGTGAGTATGTTGACTTGATCGCTACTGGTATCATCGACCCTGCCAAGGTTGTGCGCTCTGCACTCCAAAATGCTGCTTCCGTTGCTGGCATGGTCTTAACCACCGAAGCTCTCGTAGTTGAGAAGCCTGAGAAGAATGCTGGTGCTGGTGCTGGTGCTGCTGGCATGGGCGGCATGGGCGGTATGGGTGGCATGGGCGGTATGGGTGGCATGATGTAATCCATCATTCACTTTTTATACCAAGTTAAGAAATGGCTACGCCATTTCTTAACTTGAAAACCCTAATACCAAAGATGAGGGGCGGTGCAAAGCACCGCCCCTCATCTTTGGGGGGTTATATCCTAATTGCATTCTTAGCCGCTGGTGTTAGGGAAAAATCAAAGCCCTATCTATTTTGGATATAGCCACCGATAGAATAGGCGCGTTAATTGGGGCATAAGAAAATAAGCAAGCAGCCATACAATTAATCCACTGGTAATAATTTGCTTAAGCAACCAAGGCAAAGGTTCTAATAGAGGATTTAATATGCGTCCAACAACTAATGATAAAAATAACACCCCCAACCAAGTTATCAATGCAATTTTATAGCGTTTAGGAGGATATTTTTGGGGTCGCTTTGGTAGCTCAAACCATGTTTCTAAACCAGTCAGAACCTGTACATTTTCAGGTTGTTGAATTAGGGGCTGTACAAGCTCGATCCATTTATGACGCTCCTCCGACTCCAACCACCTCTTGAGATTTTGATGGTGATCGAAATGCAAGACAATTACATATTCCGTATTTTCTTCTAGATGGGGGCGAAGAATTTGCACCCCTAGATGACCATCAAAGGACTTGGCAACTGGGACAATTCCCCGCAACCAATCTTCATATTCTTTTTCAAGATTGCGTTTGACGGAATGAGCAATAACCGCAGTGACGTGATAACTTTCGGCGGATATAGAATTTGTCATGGATGATTAACTCGATTCTATTTAAAGGCAAATACTATTATTTGCGTACTAAATCTGTAAAGTGCCTACTTTTGAAGTAACTAGACATAAGTAAACTTAAAACCTAGAAGAGCATACCGCCCGCGCAGCGGGCGGTATGCTCTTTGGTTTTGGTTTTTAATTATGCCGAACTACTTACTCCCTTCCCACCAAAGAAATAGACATCAAAAACCAATAATTAGCGTTGCGGCGCGAAGCGCCGCAACGTCTAATTCTTCACTGGGAAGGGAGTAGTAAGTGACTGTAGTTATAAAAACTAAACCCAGTCAGGGTTTTAAAAGCACAAAATGGCTTAGTCATTTTGTGCTTTGGTATTAGGATCTATAAAGATCTATCCTTAATTTTAAAAATAATTCGCTTTTATGTCTCAATTAACTGAGTCAATCCTACTACCAAATAATTTAGAAGATGCCACCGAACAGGCGATCGCAGCTACTCATCAAGCGATCGCTAGCGGTGCAACGCGTGTACTTGCCGATCTGCGATTTCCCGAATTAAAAGCGATGCCGATCGCCTATGAGTTTGCGGCGAGTTTTAATCAACAGTATGGCGAAGCATGGCAGGCAATCTTTTCAGATGCAGGAGCCGCAGCTCTCGCCAAACGCAAATGGGTGGATCTAAACGTATCCGTACGTGGTGTCAACGAAGGTCGTAGGGCAATTCGGGAAGAGGATCGCGCATTTCTATTAATCGAACCAACTTCCATCGAAGTCGAGCAAGTGGAAAAGTTAGTTCAACTCGCTGGTGATCGCCCCTTTGTCATGCTCAATCCGCGTCTGGAGAATAGTGAAGTGGGTTTAGGCTTAGCCGCCAGACAAATGCGCGATCGCTTTTTAAGTACCTTCGAGACTGCCTACTACATCAAACCTTTAGAACTGGGTGCTTTGTGGCGTTGCTATCCGCAAACATGGCAAGTCTGGAACCAGACCGAAGAGGGAATGCAAAAGCTCGCAGAAGTAGAACAACGCCCATCTAGTGACGATATCGATCGCCTATTTCGCCAGAAGACTGGTAAACAATCAGGCTCATTTCTAGGACGGTTGCAACAGTTTTTTAATGCCCTAGCAAGATGAGAATGTAATGATAAGCAGTTCAGCGTAAGTTTAAAACCCCAAAGATGAGTAGCGGCGCTTCGTGTCGCCACTCATCTTTGGTTTTGATGCTATAGCATCATCAGGAAGATTGCTTTACAAAACTTATCGTTAGTTTTTGCTTGAAATACCTGTAAACGCGGCATTTTCTGATGAGATAGAGTTAGATATTTAGTTGGAAAACCCTATACTGGGTAGTTATTATTTCGACTTTTTACATACCCTTTAAAGATCACAAGGCAGACACATGAGCGTAACAGCGTCAAGTGGTGCAGTAAATGCCCGCCCTCGTTTATACCAGACCGCTATAACTTCCACAATTTCCCAGATAGAGCAACAAGATCGCTTTGCGACGCGTAGCGAACTAGACGATCTGTCCACATACTTTCAATCTGGACAAAAGCGCATCGAAATTGCGGCGATTCTGACCAAAAACTCTGACAATATCGTTTCCAAAGCTGCTAGCCGTATTTTTACGGGTGGTTCGGCAATGGCCTTTTTAGAAAAGCCCAAGGACGCAGAAGAACTTGAAGTAGACCGCGCTGGTCGCGTGGTTGATATCAAGCGTGGTATGGAGCTTGGAACAACTATTTACGCTGAAGCAAGTGAAGGTGGCTTTTTAGGCACGATCAAGAA
The DNA here is from genome assembly GCF_000332215.1 of Pseudanabaena biceps PCC 7429. Lineage (GTDB taxonomy): Bacteria > Cyanobacteriota > Cyanobacteriia > Pseudanabaenales > Pseudanabaenaceae > Pseudanabaena > Pseudanabaena biceps. Next base: position 23,615 of record NZ_ALWB01000032.1, on the reverse strand, counting down.
TTTCTTCAGTAATACAGGGCTGACAGGGGTTGTCGATGCTGCCCCCGCCAATTTCCGCCCCATTAACATTTCTCGTTATGGTGCAGACCGCATGAAGAAGTCCCTCCGCGACTTGTCATGGTTCTTGCGCTATGCCACCTATGCAATCGTTGCTGGCGATCCGAATATCCTTGCTCAGAACGTGCGTGGATTGCGGGAGATCATTGAGGCAGCTTGCTCAACCGATGCTACCATCGTTGCTCTGCAAACCATGAAGCAAGCGGCTGCAAGCTATTTCCTCAACGATTCTGCGGCGATCGAAATCATCAAGCAGTATATGGATGTGGCGATCGCTGAATTCAAAGCCCCAACCCCATCACCCAAAGTCCGCCAGCGCAACTCTCCCGATCTTCAAGGTCTTGCCCTACCTCAGATCTACTACAACACTGCCGAACGTCGTCAGAAGTTTGTGATGAAGGCTGGGATGACTGGAGCCGAGAAAAATGAAGTGGTTAAGGCTGCTTACCGTCAAGTTTTCGAGCGTGATATTGCCCGTGCTTACAGTCAAGGAATCTCTGACCTAGATTCTAAAGTAAAAAATGGCGAGATCTCGATACGCGAGTTTGTGCGTCGTTTAGGTTTGTCGCCTCTATACCGCGATCAATTCTTCTTGCCTTTCATTAACTCGCGCGCTGTGGAATTAGCCTTCAAGCATTTCCTCGGACGCTCTCCTGAAAGCCGTGAAGAAGTTGCAGCTTACTTTGCGATCGTTTCTAAGGGTGGTTTACCTGCCCTCGTCAATGCCCTAGTCAACTCTAGAGAATATAGCGACTACTTTGGCGAAGAAACCGTACCTTACCAACGTGGCTACGGACAAGAGGCCCAAACTGCCCGTAATTGGGGTGCACAGTTTGACCTGTTCAACTACTCTGCACCTTTCCGCAAGGTTCCCCAATTTATTACCTTATTTGCTTCGTATCAACAGCCTTTGCCCGATCAGCATGTTTACGGAGCTGGCAACGATCCTCTAGAAATCCAATTTGGTGCTATTTTCCCCAAAGAAACTCGCAACCCCAATGCCTCACCTGCACCTTTCGGTAAGGATACTCGTCGCATCTTGATCCGCAATGGCGCTGGTATCACGAACCAACTGGGCAATCCTGCTGCCACAGGTTCGATCGATCCTATGAGCCCCAAGGTGTTCAAGCTCGATCAAACCCTGCGCGATAACGTCAAGATTGGTAAAGGCGCAAGAAAGTCTTCCGTTAAGGGCTTGAGCATTACCAATTCAGAGACTTCTACCCAAGCCGTCATTCGCGCTCTTTATTTGCAAGTTATTGGATTTATCCCCTATTCTGGTCAGCGCCTCACGGTTGCAGAAATCAAGCTAGAAAATGGAGATATCACTGTACGCGAATTTGTACGGATGTTGGCGAAGTCCCCCACTTTCCGCGATCGCTACTGGAGCAAGCTTTATGTTTGTAAAGCGATCGAATATATCCACCGTCGCCTTTTAGGTCGTCCTACCTATGGTCGTCCTGAAATGAACACTTACTTCGACCTCGCATCAAAGAAAGGCTTCTATGCAGTGGTTGATGCCATTCTCGAAACCAAGGAATACGAACAAGCCTTTGGCGAAGACACGGTTCCTTACGAACGCTATCTCACAGCCGCAGGTGTATCGCTCCGCCATAACCGCGTCGGTACGTTGAGCGAAGACAAGGGTACAAGAGTTGATATCGAAACCACACCTAAGTTTATTGAATTGGGTCAAGTTACCGAAGTCCGCTCCGAAGTATCCATCAACGATCGCATCAACCAAGGTGTAGCCAAGAAACGCGAACAACGCAAGATCTTTAAGCTCACCACCACCGATCCTGTGGAAACAGCAGCCTTAGTGCGTGCAGCCTATCGTCAAGTGTTCGAGCGCGATATGGATGCTTATGTGGCTAGCGAACAGTTCAGCCAATATGCTTCCAAACTGGTTAACGAAGAGATCAGCGTCAAGGAATTTATCTTAGCCCTTGGGACATCCGATCTTTACATCAAGGAATTCTATACCCCATTCCCTAATACCAAGGTAATTGAATTGGGTACTAAGCATTTCTTAGGACGTGCGCCTTTAGATCAAGCGGAAATCCGTAAGTACAACCAAATTTTGGCAACTAAGGGTGTTAAGGCAATGGTAACCGATATGGTTAATAGCCTCGAATACCTCGAAGCCTTTGGTGAAGATGTTGTACCCTACAACCGTTACGAAACCTTCCCTGCCGCTAACTACCCCAACACTCAAGAGTTGTATAACCGCCTAACAAAGCAAGACAAGTCCATTGTCGTACCTAGTTTTGCACCCGTTAAATCGAAAATCCCTACCAGCGTTTAATTTTTAGCTCGTCTTGGATTAAGACAAAATCAAAACCGAAGAGGAGGATGGCGGCGCAAAGCGTCGCCATCCTCCTCTTCGGTTTAATGCATCAAAATAGGGTTGCCGCGCTACGCGCGGCAACCCTATTTTGGGTTTTAATTTTGTCCTAACAAGATTGGCAGCAGCTATATAACATGACTTGCGACAGCGATAAACATCCTTGAGACTAAGGACAAAATTTTGATTGAAGTGGGAATAAATTGGTGACGGTTTTTCGGTATCATAAACATCAGATTAAAGTAAAAAATTAAATTTATATAAAGGGCGATAAGCAGTGACTATCAGGGTAGCGATTAACGGATTTGGGCGTATCGGACGTAACTTTCTAAGATGCTGGGCTGGACGCACAGAAACAAACATAGAAATAGTTGGACTTAACGATACATCTGATCCCCGAACCAACGCTCACTTGCTCAAGTACGACTCCATGTTGGGCAAATTTGCTGGTGAAGTTAGTGCCGATGACACAACCATTACCGTCAATGGCAAAACCATTAAGACCGTTTCTGATCGCAATCCCGACAATTTACCTTGGAAAGATTGGGGTATCGATCTAGTTATCGAATCTACAGGTGTCTTCATTGACAAAGTTGGTGCTAGCAGACATATTGGCGCAGGGGCGAAAAAAGTATTAATCACCGCTCCTGGAAAAAATGAAGATGGCACATTTGTAGTCGGCGTAAATGAGAAAGATTACAATCATGATGTCCATAACATCATCAGTAATGCTAGCTGTACGACTAACTGTCTAGCCCCCGTTGCCAAGGTACTTTTAGAGAACTTTGGGATCGTCAAGGGTGTAATGACTACCACCCATAGCTACACTGGCGACCAACGTCTGTTAGATGCTAGCCATCGCGATTTGCGTCGGGCTAGAGCGGCGGCGCTGAGCATCGTACCTACCTCCACAGGTGCTGCTAAGGCGGTTGCCCTAGTACTGCCTCAACTAGCAGGTAAGCTTAACGGTATTGCCTTGCGCGTGCCAACCCCTAACGTTTCCGTGGTAGACTTCGTGGTTGAAGTAGAAAAACACACGATCGCTCAAGAAGTTAACGAAGCATTCCGTTTAGCTGCGGAAGGCTCCATGAAAGGGATTTTAGAATATAACGAATTGCCTCTCGTATCTATCGACTATCGCGGTACAGATGCATCCTCAATTGTTGACTCTTCCCTAACCATGGTTATGGGTGGCAATATGGTTAAGGTTGTGGCATGGTACGACAACGAATGGGGCTATAGCCAACGAGTTGTTGATTTGGCAGAAGTTGTTGCCAAAAACTGGAAATAAAATTTAAAATTCCCCACATTCACAAAAAAGAGAGGCAGGTGCAAAGCATCTGCCTCTCTTTTTTTTGTGAATGTGATTGTACCGAAATACCGCTATTTCGCTGATGTCCAGACCTATCAAAATGCAGTTAGATGGAGTAAAAATCACACAAATTCCCAGCAAATTCCCAGCAAATTCTAGTCAAATGCTTATTTGTGAGGAAAAGTGAACTGTTACAGCAATGATATCCAGTTGCTATTGTGGTAACTAGCCCTGCCAAATTTGACGATAGAAAGTAATCTCACTCTCTTTCCTGATCAATTGTCAAAATGAAATTGTCAAAATGAAATTTCCTGCCACTTTGGTTAATTTTGGAGCTTTTTGCAAGCGCAATCACCAGCAGCTAGTGGCTGGGTTGATTACTTTTTCTTTGTCTTTAGGACTAATTGGGCTGAGGCAAATCGGCAGTTTTAAAGAAGCAGAGCTTTGGGTATACGACAGTTTGATGCGATCGCAACTCCATGAACCAACCGATCGCCGCATTGTTATTGTCGAAATTTCCGAAGCAGATATTCAAAGATTTCGCTGGCCCTTTAGCGATCGCCTATTTGCCAAGTTAATCAACCAAATTTCATCTGCCAAACCCGCCGCGATCGGCATTGATAAATACCTTGATATCCCCGTTCTCGAAGGTCGCGATGAATTAGTTGCCGCCGTTAAAAATGCAGGCAATGTGATTAATGCTCAGTTTGTTGCCACGGTTGAAGGAAGAAAAGGGGTCGATGCTGCTCCAGATCTAGAGAAGATTAGCAAGTATGGTTTTGTCAATTTCCTCACAGACAAGGGCGCGATCGTCCGACGTGCTTCGGTAGTAGGGGATTCGGGTTCGTTTGCCTTTGAGATCTCCAATCTATATTTGCAGAATCTCTACCATCGACAATTGGAGTTTAATCCCAATACCATTCAATTTAAAGCGGGAAAACAAATTATTCCTCGACTAACTGCTAATTATGGCGCATACCGCAAGGAAGATGATGGCGGTTATCAAATGCTAATTCGCTATCGAGGTCACCCAAGATCTTTCGAGCATATTCGAGCGGCTGATGTTATCGATGGGCTTGTTGCGCCTGAAAGATTGCGGGAGCGTATAGTCTTAATTGGGGTGACCGCAGAAAGCCTGAAAGATAGTTACCCTACCCCAGTCACTACGGATGGAGAAGTAATGTATGGGGTAGAAATCCACGCCAATATCATCAGCCAATTAATTGGGGCTACTTTAGACGATCGCCGTTTTATCCAAGTTTGGTCAAACGATCTCGAAAGTATCTGGATTGTGGTTTGGGCGATCGTCGGTGGGGCAATGGCGGCCCTCATAACCCATGCTGTTAAAAATATGGGACTTTTAGCGATTATCTCTGGCGGACTATTTGGATTTAGTTACTTCGCGTTCAGTCAAGCTCTGTGGCTGCCTTTATTTCCGTCACTATTGGGCTTGATTTCGGCAAATGTACTGGTCATGGCTTATCAGTTAGCGATCCAACAATCTGAACGCAAAGTATTAATGGGTTTATTTTCGCGTCATGTCTCTAAGGAATTAGTCGATATTATTTGGGCGAACCGCGAACAGTTTATGCAGGAGGGCAGGATCACAGGGCAAGAGGTTTATGTGACCGTCCTATTTACGGATATGCGCAACTTTAGTACGGCTGCCGAGGCACAAGCTCCTGGGGAAACCTTGAATTGGCTCAATAACTATTTAGGCGCAATCGCCAATGAGGTTTTAGCCCATGGCGGCATGGTCGATAAATATATTGGGGATGCAGTAATGGCGGTGTTTGGCGTACCGATCCCCCACGGCAATGAGACGGAACGCACTCGCGATGCCCAATGTGCGGTCGATGCGGCTCTAGCGATCGCCCACAAACTAGCTGCCATGAATGATGTTTGGACTGCCCAAGGATTACCGCCTGTTAGTACGGGGATTGGCATTAATTCTGGCATTGTCATCGCTGGCAGTTTAGGCAGTTCCGAGCGCTTGGAATATTCAGTTTTAGGAGATACGGTGAATATTGCGGCAAGATTGGAGAGTTTTAATAAAGAGGTGGATGGGGGACCCCATCATATTTTGATCAGTGAAGAGACCTATAAGCGCTTGGATAACAATTTTCAAACTGAGTTTGTAGGCAAATATGCCCTTAAGGGTAAAACACAGGAAACAGGAATTTATCGGGTATTAGATATTCAAAAAAGAACTAATCAACGCAGTCCTACAAATTTTGCAAATAAATAAAAGGCGGCTCAATGCGCCGCCTTTTATAGCTCCAAAGCTCAAAATGGCGTTGCCATTTTGAGCTTTGGTATAACGTGAATTCGGGATAATTTGAAACGGGCTTTGAGAAAGGGTTTGCTACGCAAACCCTTTCTCAAAGTCCACAAGTAAAAGCCTTGCTACGCAAGGCTTTTACTTGTGGACTTTTAAAATTTGCTAACTTAATCAGAACTGACGTTATTTAGTTAATACCTTGACAGGTGCGGAGGTTGCCGATAAATCGGTGACAGCTAAAGAACTATCAGTGGATTGATATGCTGATTTATTTTCCACCTTGGCATCTGATTTGGCATCTGATTTGGCATCTGACGTTGACTTTGATATTGCTTTGACATTTGCGCCGAGGTCGGAAGACTTATCAAGAGGCTTAGAGGATGGCTTTTCACTGGCTGAAGAGACTTCAGGTTTAGTTGCTTCAGGTTTAGTTGCTTCAGGTTTAGTTGCTTCAGGTTTAGTAGGGAAAAACTTACTCGTATCAAAATTGAAGTTTTTGAAGTAGTTAGAAGAGGCTTTTGGCGCGATCGCCTTCGAGTCTTTGTCTGAAGTTGCAGTTTCAGAAGTTGCAGGCTCAGAAGTTGTAGGCTTAGAGGTTGCGCCATCGGATGGCTCAGTCGATACCTTGGGCAAGGGAGCGGGAGTAACCGCCTTAGCAGGTTCGGTTATAGGTGCATACTTGCTACGAAAGATGGTAGGAGAAGTTTTCGCAGGTGTGACGGGTGCAGTTTTTACCGAAATCGGTGCGGGTGGCTTCACAGTTTCGACTTCAGGGGCATTCTTCGGAGCCACTTTGATCGCTGGTGCTATTGTATTTGCAGGAGCAGTTATTGGCGATGCTGGAGCAGATTTTACTTTAATCGGCGCAACCTTAACTGGCTCGATAGGCAAGGATTTTGTAAGTGGGGCTACGGGAACAGGCACTACGGGAATTACGCTCGTAGCTTTAGCGTCTTTATCGTTATTAGGAGAATCCGCTGGCTTGACTTCTTGCTTCAGGGGCTCGACGACAGTAGATGGAGAGCTAGCATTTTCCTCTTTGGAGGTTGTCAAGGGTGCATCAGTTACGGGAACAGGACTAGCCGACTCGACAGGTGTTGGGGTAGGAGCAACATAGTCAGGATTGACAATCAAGTCGATATTAGCAATCTTTTCACCACGAACAAGACGGGCTAGGGTATCAGTGCCATTGGGTTGATAGTTAATTACATGAGCGGTACTGTTAAATACATTGGCGATCGCATCCCCATCTGGCTCGATCAATTCCAATTTAACCCAGTTTTGTCCTGCATTAAATCCCTTGAGATAGATCGGTTCCCAGCGATCGAAGGTGAAGCTTTGTCCGTCAACCGTCGCTCGGACTTGCCAGTCATCGATCGCGAGATCGTCTTTACTTAGCACAGGTAAAGGTACATTTTGCACATAAAAGTCGAGCATGATCGGCTCTGCCCCATAGGTTCCCACGGGACGGCTATAGGTTAGCAAGGGGACTTTTGCTTCAGGAGCATTTTCGCCAGTCTTGGTCAGAACGTGAAAAGTGGTCTGGGCGTAAGCACCCTCATTCTTGAAACTCTCATGCCAAGGTCGAGAAGCAAAGGCGCGGATCGTATGAGTTCCCGCACTCAGATGATCGAAAGTTACGGTTTGGTTGAGGTCGTAGAGAGCTTGGTACTCTTGATTATCCAGCGTCACATGGACATGGGGACCAAGTCCAAACTCAGCATTTTTAAAAATTGGTAAGTTTTTTACGTCAAATTTGACCGATACGTCAGTGCTAGGGATCACCTCATCAGGTTTTGGGCTAACGATACTGACCTGTGGCGTATATTTTTCGAGAAATCGGCTCAAGCGTTGGATTTCGGTAGGTGGAGAAACCTCAACAAGGCTGGCGCTAGGGGTCGTTTTCCGATCGGAATTTTTACTCTCTGGCTTACTATCCCCACCGCAGGCTGTGAGGTAAAAGCACAGGGCGATCGCCAACAACAAACTGGATAACTTTTTCCAAGGGATACTTTGCCAATATGCTTTAACTCGCGAAGTTTTTTGCTTGCCTTCGGGTTGGTTAGAGTTTGCGATCGCGCTCATAAAAACTATGCTCAACTCACATTACACAGGCAAATATACCGAAAAATGAGCGCTTTGCTTGTAAAGAAAACCCATAATTTATAAAACAATTTACGAAAAAGTAACGGTATTGCTAAATAAGTAAGGATAGGCGGCGCTTCGCGCCGCCCATCCTTACCATATGATTACCATCCAAATTAAGACTGCCAAAGCAACTCTAGGCGGCTTTTGAGTAAATTGCTCTATGCTAAAAGTTATAATTTTCATGCTCAAAAATTTCCCCATCAATGCAAGTACGCCGCCAATCTGAAACTGCTCGTCCTAAAGGCTATGCGATCGCCGATCCCACTGACGCACCTCAAAATATTTTAGAAAAAATTGTCTGGCACAAGGAACGGGAGGTCGCGCAAATGTATGCCAAGGAGCCTCTAGAATCCATTAAAAATAGAGTGGGGCGATCGACGCGAGATTTCTATGGCAGCTTGCAAAATTCACAGACTCAACCCGCCTTAATTGCCGAAGTCAAAAAGGCCTCCCCCAGTAAAGGCATATTTCGGCAAGACTTCGATCCCGTTGCGATCGCCCAAGCCTATGCCCAAGGTGGCGCGAGTTGCCTTTCAATTTTGACCGATCGCGAGTTTTTTCAAGGGGGCTTTGAATATTTGCAACTGGTACGTCAAGCCATTGATTTACCGCTATTGTGCAAGGAATTTATTATCGATCCCTATCAAATCTATCTGGGGCGATCGTGTGGGGCAGATGCAGTTTTATTAATCGCCGCTATCCTCACCGATGAGGAGTTAACCACATTGCAAGCGTTAATCCATCAATTAGGTATGACGGCTCTGGTCGAAGTGCATACACAATCGGAACTTGATCGAATTTTACATATTCCCGATGTACGTTTAATTGGCATTAACAATCGCAACTTAGAAAATTTTGTCGTAGAACTCGAACAAACCAAAATCTTAATGGATGGGATAACTCCAGAAACGAGAAATCAATATCTCTGGGTCAGCGAATCTGGCATTTATACCCGTCAAGATTTAGATTTTGTGCAAACCTGCGGTGCAAGTGCCGTACTTGTCGGCGAGTCTTTAATTAAACAAGAGAATATTGCAGAAGCAGTTAATAAATTACTAAGCAACTAAGCAAAAACAGAGAGCGCACCACCCGCTATGCGGGCGCTACTTTCGTCTAGGGTTATAGCAACGTAAGAGATCTCTAGAACGAATCAAAACCCCAAAGATGAGTGGCGGCGCGAAGCGCCGCCACTCATCTACCAAGCTAAGAAATGGCGTAGCCATTTCTTAGCTTGGTATTTAGCTTGGTATTACGTTGCTATAGGAGAAAAATAGGGTTTCGACTTCGATCAGCGAACATAACCCGATGGCTGAACAAAGTCGAAGCCTCTCTTCAAATCATTTAGGATAGCTGTATAAGTACTTGTGCAAAATAAATTACGGAACCCTGTAAAGTTGCGCCCCTGCGGGGCGCAACTTTACAGGGTTGGCTCTGTAATTAATTATGCCTAGCTACTTGTTACTTTGGTTAAAAACATGAGATTTTAAAGACATGAACCAGAATCTACGGTCGTTAGTACAAATATTTCAGAGTTTTTTACTGCCCGTAATTCGGATTTTGGTATTTGCTTATCTTGGTCTAGCGATCGCTTTATATTTCGGGCAATCCAATCTCATCTATATGCCGAGCAAAGATCTATTAGAAACCCCAAAAGACAATGGATTAAAATTTGAAGATATTCAACTAACCACCAAAGACAATATTAATTTAGATGGCTGGTTCGTACCTGCAACCGACAGCGATCCCATTGGTAAAAGCATAATTTTGTTTTGTCACGGCAATGGCGGCAACATCAGCAATCGCGTGAGTTATCTACCAATTTTCAGGGATTTAGGATTATCCACCCTCTTATTTGACTATCGCGGCTATGGCAAAAGTGATGGAAAACCCACCGAAGAAGGAACCTATGCCGATGTTGAGGCTGCTTGGCAATACCTAACCCAAGAGAAAAAAATTCCGCCCAAGAAAATTATTATCTACGGCGAGTCCCTAGGTGGCGCGATCGCTTCTTATCTCGCGCAAAAAACTTCACAGGACTATGGACAAGACTATAAAAATGCAGCAAGAGGCTTGATACTTGCGTCAACATTTACCTCTGCTAGCGATCGCGCCGCCGAGCTTTACCCATTTCTGCCAATTCGCCTACTATCACAATTTTCCTACAACTCCATCGATCGCCTACCCAAAATCAAGATTCCCATCTTGATAATTCACAGTATCGATGATGAAATCATTCCATTTCATCATGGCGAGAGAAACTTCCAATCTGCCAATCTGCCTAAAAAACTAATTAAAATCAAAGGCGATCATAACGGCGGTTTCCTAGATTCTCTCGAAACCTATCGCACTGGGATTAGCGAATTTGTCCAGAAGACCTAGCTATTTTACTCAAAAAGCTATTTCTCGAAAGGCTATATTGTAGAAAGTAGAAAGCAATATCAAAAATTACTAACTAACTAATAAATAAGTAAGTGGGCTTAATTAACTATAAACCCCTAGAACCTGCGGCGCACGCTGCGCGTGCGCCGCAGGTTCTAGATCTGGATTTTAATTATGCTGAGGTACTTAAGAGCCAAAAGCTAAGAGCTAAGAGCTAAAAGCTAAAAGCCAAAAGCTAAAAGCCAATCCCCAATTACCAAACTTAAACTACCAAACTCATCCGTGCTACTAGGTTTCGATCCAGGAAAACAAAAATGCGGTGTCGCTGTCATGGGCTTAGATCGTAAGCTGCATTTTCAGGCAGTCATCCCCAGCCTAGAAGCGATCGCCAAAGTCGGCAATTTATTAGAGAGCTATCCCATTTCGTTGATGGTGATGGGCGATCAGACTGCCTCTAAGCAATGGAAAGCCGAATTACAAGCCACATTCCCCGACCTGCGGATCATCACCGTAGACGAGCGTTTTAGCAGCGAAGAGGCGCGTCAAAGGTTTTGGCAAATTTATCCCGCCCAAGGCTTAATGAAATTAGTCCCCCTCGGAATGCGATCGCCCCATCGCCCCATCGATGATATCGTGGCTGCCATCCTCATCGAACGCTATCTTAGCCGTCTCATTAGTTCATAAATAAATAGGTAAGAATGGGCGTTGCTTTGCGCCACCCATTCTTACCTATTTAGGAAAACCCATAAACAAGAAAACAATATATTAACCACCAGTTTTCTCCAAAAGTTTTGTCAAGCTTCGTAAAGTAACGTTAAGTAAGCTTGAAGCAGGGGTATATAGGAATGATATCTTTGCAAATGATAACAAAGGCGTATACGCAATTTGGGAGAAAATCTCAATGTCAGAAGAACAAGCAACAGCGACTGCACCTACCCCCAAGGGTAAAACTCCTATCTGGGGCGGTAGCACTGGTGGTTTGCTCAACGCAGCCTTCACCGAAGAAAAGTACCTGATCTCTTGGGACAGCCCCAAAGAACAAGTATTTGAAATGCCTACAGGCGGTGCTGCGACTATGGTCAAAGGCGATAACTTGCTTTACTTAGCTAAGAAAGAGCAAGCATTAGCTTTAGGTACACAGTTGCGTAAATTTAAGATCACCAACTATAAGATTTGGCGCGAATTTCCCAATGGCGACCAAGTTTATCTACATCCTAGCGATGGTGTATTCCCTGAGAAGGTGAATGCTGGTCGTGTTGCCGCAAATAGCGTCAGCCGCAAGATTGGTGATAATCCTAACCCCGTAAGCGTTAAGTTTACTGGTAAGGCTACTTACGATGTCTAATTAATAGCTAAAGCTATTACCCTATCGCTCTCATTTATTTTTAATTTTTACAAAAGCTGTCGCGATCGCAAGGTTGAGGCAGCTTTTGTATAGCAACCGTATCAGGAAATACCAATTCCCAAAATGGCAACGCCATTTTGGGACTCCTAAAACCTAAAATATTGTTGCCGCGCGGAGCGCGGCAACAATATTTTAGGTTTTAATTATTTTTTTAATTCATAAAGCGATGTTTGGCATAAATAGCAATACTCGTGACACCAAGTAAAGGGGTCATCCAATCGCCCCAGAGCACATAGAGAGTCTTCGTATCCCTTAAATAGACTGTTTCTGCATGGGTTTCGTAGGTGTTGACCTGCGAGAGCCAGATCGTCCGCCCATTGGGATCGACAAAGCCTGAATAGCCAGTATTGGTAGCCCTTACCGCCCAGCGATCGCTTTCGATGGCTCTAGCGACATCTTGGGCATGGTGTTGGGCTGACATGTAGGAAGCAAAATGAGCATTGTTGGAAGCGGAGAGAATTAACTTCCCACCTGCGGCAGTTTGAAATCGAAAGGTAGCTGGATAGGCGGATTCATAACAGATTCCCAAGATAAACCGCCCCCAAGGTGTATCGACCAGTTGCTCGCTCGAACCAGCCTCCACTTCTCCGCGCAGTGGTGATAGACGCTTAATTAGACCTCCTAAAATTGCTTTAAATGGAATATATTCGCCTACTGGCACGAGGCGAACCTTGTCATATTGACTGAGAATCTGATTAGAACCATCAATTAGAAAGAGACTATTTGTGTAATTATTTGGATCTTCAGTATTCGGATTGCGGGTCTTACCAAAACCTCCTAGCCATACGGGCACGCGATATTTCTCAACCGCACGATCGAAAGGTTCGCGACGCGCATCGTAATTTGGATAGAGAAAGGAAATCGCCGTTTCAGGTGTAACGATCATTTCCGCTCCAGATTGAGCCAACTTTTCATAGCCCTTAGTATAGTTATCAACGGCAATTTCCCATCCTCTTGGTAAAACCGTCAGGATATTCGGGAAGTTACCCTGAATAATACCTGCTTTGATCGCTTTGCCATTTGTGCTTGCCATGCGATCGCTTTGCATTTCCCATGCGCCATAACCAGCCATTGCTAATACAAGCAAAATTACAGCGATCGCATAGCGCCATTGTTTTACAAAACCAAGCAACGGCGTAATTATTACCTGATGATTTGCTGAGGCAAAGCGATCGCGCCAAGTTTTCTGCAAAAGAGTTTCTGCCAACAATCCATTAACAGCCACAATCGCGGAAGTCATAGTTTGCTGACCAGAGAGACGACTGACTTGCAGAAGTAATAGATCGTGAGGACTCTGGGTATAACCTAGTGCTGTCCAATAGAGAGGTCCCCAGCTCCAAACAATCTCCAAACCACTAAAGATCGCACAGGCAATAACCAGCCGACTCGGCACCTTCAATTTCTGAGTAAATAATGCCATCCCCCCTGCCCATAACCCCGATAATACTGCCCCCCATCCCGCAATCAACAACCAAACTAATGTAGCAATCAAAAAACTATTCCACCAAGGCACACCCATCCACTCCATTGGATGTACAGATGTAATCCAAAATAAAGCCATACTGTGATAGCAAAATCCCCACATCACTCCCATTGCGATCGCTGCCTTCACTTTCAGCCTTTGAGCCAACATCCACAAAGGCATCAGCGCAATCCACGCCAGCCACCATTGACCAAAGGGATCGGGAGTCAGTCCCATCAACAGCCCCCCAAGGGCAGCAAACAGAAGATTTTGCAAATTTTGCATAGGAAAGCCAGACTATCTTGGATATTATCTTGTATGGTAATTATACGGTTTTCTCATTTCTGGCTCAATTCTTGATTAGTATGCTTTTGAATAGCCAATCTACAATTTAATTTCAAAATTATGGAATTGTTTTCTTCCCCTAGTGAAACCTATCTTGAATATCTTTTCAGTCATTACCCTGACATTGATGCAAACATTTTGTCATTCCTCGAATCAATCTTTGACAATACGAACTGGAATAATCCTGAGACTTCGACAGATTGGAATAACTTAGCTGTTATAGATTTAATTGAAGCAGAACAATCTGAAAATCTAGAACTAAAAGCCAATTTCATTCAATCAGCAAAAGAGAATCTTGAAAGAGGGTTTAGCATAGATCAAAGTCCACATTGTGCTGCCCACTATGTTCTTATTCAAAGTATGTTAGGGGAAGATAGTAAGGCAGTCTCCCTAGCTTTAAATACCGCTGTTAATCTATTTCAACCTATCTATACATCTTCTGAAAGTATTTCTACAGTATTAATTTACTTACCTTTGTCTGTTAGAAGATCGATAGAATTTGAGTCAATTCTTAATGCAAGCAACGGTTATGCTCAGGCATTAATGTTACTTGCTGAAGTTTTATGGCGATCGCAGTTTATATTTTACAATTCTTCAGGGATACGCTTTTTAAGGCTAGCCAATCAACTTGCTCCCGATAGCCCCACTATTAGTTTAATGCTGGGTATTGCAGAATTGATGAGCGGTCAGGTCGAAGGACTTGTCCACTTACACCATGCTATACAATTGCATCCACTTTATGTGCCAATTTTACAAGCACTTTACCTTGGTTATCGTGGTATTGGAGATCTCAATAAGTCTAGATATTGGTTGGAAGCTGCAAATAATATTCGTCTAAATCAAAATAGTGATACTGCTGCATGGCAATGGACGCAATTAGCATTAGAAAGCAAAAATACTTACGTTGATTTTGAAAAAGATTTAGTCTTATCTATTGAGCCAAGTTTTCATAGTATTGTGACGACAGTGCTGGTTGCTCAAGGTGACTGGTTTGAGAGAGAGATGGAGTTTTGGCGAAATGGGATTAAAGCAGGAATGACCGTGATTGATGTTGGGGCTAATGCTGGCGTTTATACATTCAGTGCTGCCAAAAGAGTTGGCTCAACGGGTTTAGTATTAGCTATTGAACCATTTTCACAATGTGTTGCCCATCTAAACGAAACTTGCCTAATTAATCAACTAGATTGGGTAAAAGTTTGTGCGGGGGCAGCTAGCGATCGTAATGGCAGGGCAAAACTATCTCTTAGCTCAGCCAGTGAGCTTAATGAGCTTATTTCTGAAGAGGATGGACAAGCTAGAGACGAGAGTAGTGTTGAAGAAGTTGAATGTTTTACTTTAGATAGCCTCATTGAAAAATATGGTGTAAGTCGAGTTGACTTTCTCAAGATTGATGCCGAGGGGCATGAACTGCAAGTTTTGAAAGGAAGCGATCGCCTTCTTACTGAATTTAAACCCATTATTCTCTATGAAAATATTGCAGGTTCTCAAGGCAGTAATTTGCCTGTTGCAGATTTTCTTAGAAGTATCGGTTATCAGCTATTTCGCTATCAGCCATATTTACAAAAGCTGATTTCTGTTGATGTTAATGGTGATTTTCAGAATAGACTAAATATAATTGCTTTACCTCAGAGAATCATTATTCAATAATCATGTTTTTGCTAACCATTCAAAAAAGTTAAAGGATTTGTATATGTCAGTATTTCTTCCAAGTTTAAAAAAGAGTGGCATCTTAGATCAAATTCATATGACGATTTGTAATGTTGGATCTCGAAAGTTAGTTAGTCAAGATGACTATGCGAGTCAGGGGTGGCAAATATTTATTCCCAATCTCAGTATTTATGGATTTGATGCCGATGCCGATGCTTGTGATGCCGCTAATGCTGAACTTGAGACAAGACAAATCAACTGGAAAGAAATTCATATTCCTTTAGTGCTTGGTAAATCCATAGAAGAGAGAACTCTTTACGTCACAAAAGATCCCATGTGTAGTTCTCTATATCCACCAAACGAACCATATTTAGCGCGACTAGCGGAACTTCCAGAACTTGTCAATCTGGATTTCAGCTTTGAGGTTGACACAATAACTTTAGATCAATTCTGTCAAGATGAAGGAATAAGTGAAATTGACTTTCTACAAATCGATGTTCAGGGAGCTGATCTTGATGTTTTGGAAGGTGCTAAGAATATCTTAAGTCATAGTACTTTAGCTGTCCAAATAGAAGTTGAATTTTCGCATTTATATACTAATCAACCCTTATTTGCTGATGTTGATACATTCTTAAGAAAATATGATTTCACGTTATTTGATCTATCTAAATCTTATCGAATTCCTCGATCTTGCTCACCGATTTGTTCTACAGTAAGAGCAGGGCAGTTACTCTGGGGCGACGCTTTCTATTTTTGCGATCTAATTCGCGAGGATATCGATAGAAAACTAAAATCACCATCTCGTATGCTAAAGTTAGCTTGTATTGCTGATATCATGAATTTCCCAGACTATTCTTTAGAAATATTAGAATATCTGACACTGGAATATGGAAAAGATCCAAACTATAACTTTGCTGACAACATAATTGAGGGATTAGCTCAATTTCCAGATTTAGTTAGAGATGGGCTTAGCTCTTTGCCTGTAATCAAGAGAATTCGAGACCATGCCACAAATTTAGACTTATTTAGTTAACGTCAGTTCAGGTTAAGTTGGCAAATTTTAAAAGCCCAAAAGTAAAGGCATTGCTAAACAAAGCCTTTACTTTTGGGCTTTGAGGAATGGTAACCCTTCCTCAAAGCCCGCTTCAAATTATCCCGAACTCACGTTGGTTAAGTTAAAACCTATCTGCGGATATAGACAATCAACTAATCTCTAGTAGCACGATCATTAGTGATTCCATCTCTATTAATGTTTGTTTAATTTCAGAAAAAGCTTGCCTTTCAGTTATTGATTCTTTAGTTAGCCAATTTACAGGTTTAATTCTTAACCATTCTTGTGTCAATTCCTTCACTGTTAAAGATTTATCCCATAACAAATGCATACAAGCGCAAGATGTTGTATATAAACTAATCGGCTGCGAAGAATTGATGTTTAGAAACACATGAATATTAAATGGTGCATAAAGCGATATCGCCAAATCTAAAGATTCTCTAATTTTAGAATGTTTCAACTTAGGATGAAGATAAACCATAACATTTTGCCAATTTTCATCTGTCCATTCTTCTGGAGGATTAACAACATCGCCTTCGCCAATATGACCGCACCAAAAATCTAACAATCGATTTACTGGGTGTAAAAGTTCATAAATTTGCAGTTTCTCCTCAATAGAAGAGGTTGAAAGAACCATATCCAAGTACTCAGAAGGGTTATTTCTATCTTTGTACAAATCTCTAACATTCCACTGATTCCAATTGGTCATACTAATAAATTCCAATTCAGAATCCCTTATTATTTCGAACATTTGTAGAATTGTGTAACCTTTATCTTCCTGTAACAAATAGTTGACTGATAGAGTTGTATCATCAGAACTAGCTTTCCAAGTTAGTTCTTTGAGCATAACTCTATCATCTAAAGAATTCATAATCTCGCGAAGTAAAGAGAATTCTATATCGCTAGGCGAGTCATCCATTAATCCCAGAAATCTGTATAACTGGTGTCCTTGATAAAAATAATGTCTCTGATAAATACTATGCAGATTACCTTGAATAATTCCTTGAGGAGCTAAAACCGTCCGCATTACCTTCAAGCCGTCTACTGGATTGGGTAATAAATAAAGCGTATCGTTACAATGGATAAAATCAAACAACAAACCTAACTTTGGTATATCTTCTAAGGGCATGACATAGAATTCTACGTCTTTATATCCATGATACTCTAGCCGTCTTTTAGCCCATTTAATTGATTCCTCCGAGATATCGATTCCTATAACTTTTGCACCAGGATTAGCTTGAACTAATGCTTGAGTCAAAAAACCAGTGCCACAGGCAACATCTAAAATTAATTTTTTCTCTGAATTTACAACCTTTTGAAAGCGTCGATAATGTGGTGTAGTTATACAGTACTTAAATAGTGAGTTAATATCATCTTGGAAGGACAAGTCAATAGCAGCATTCGGATAAGGAATCTTATCAAACTGTTCATGTACAATTTTAACTTTTGGATCTATCATTTTAAAATCTATAATTTTTGCAAATTAACCAATCTTATAAAAGAGGTTTAAATAATACTAACAATCTCATTATTAGCTAATTTTGATATTATTTTATCTCAGCTAGATAATTACTCCACATCTGTTGATAAGCATTTTCTATATCTTTTGTAAATTGCTTTGCATCCCACAGTGGAGAAGTTTTACGAGATTCTTTCAATCTCCAAAATATTTGCTTTCGCAAGTTTTCATCTTTACCCAATCTTATTCCCCATTCTACATATTCCTCATCCGTCCAAGAAATCCCTTCAGTAACTCCTACATTCATCATCATTGTATAACTATTTCTTGCTGAAAATTGTTGTCCTACCTTTGTTACTAAAGGGATACACATCCAAAGGGTTTCCATCGTTGTGGTCGCTCCATTATAGGGATAGGTATCTAAAACCACATCAGCAATTCTTAGATTGGCACGGTGCTCCGCTTCACTGTCGGCTAGGGGCAAAAACCTCAATCGATCTTCACTTACACCTTCTTTTTTAGCAATGTCTATGAAAAATCTCTTGGTTCCTTCTTCTTCGCCCCATCCCTTAATCAAAAAATAGCTATTAGAAACGGAATTGATGATTTGCATTTGTAGATGAACTGTATCTGGAAAACGCTTGTAGCTAGTTTGTGTGCAGAGATAAACAACAGCATCATCAGGAATATTCAATTGCTCCCTTGAAATAGAGGGAATGGAAAATTCAAAACCATCTACAGCAATATAAGTATTAGGTAATCGCCAAATTTTTTCTGAGTAGTAATCCTGAGCATCTTTCGGCAAGACATAGGGATCGGCAATAAAATAGTCAATAGCGGGAATACCTGAAGCATCAAATCCTAGCCAAGTGACTTGAATCGGTGCAGGTTTAAGAGCCATAACCTCACAAATAAAGCCTCCAGTGACACTATCAAGATCGATGAGGATATCGATCTCATCCTGACAAATTTGGTTAATAATATTCTCAACATTTGAGTCAAGACTGTAAGCCTTATCTGAGTAATAAGCAATTTGCGCTTGGATTGAATCAGTTTCGTTAGGCAAGGGTGAAATGGCATAAGCATGAACCAAAAAAAGATCGTGATCGTGATGCTGAAATATCCATCTTGACAACCACCCTATGGAATGTCTGCGAAGACACGTAGACAAGTAACCAACTTTAATTTTATTATTATGAACTAGTTTTTCATTAATATTAATTTTTTTGCGTTTATTTAGCAAATTCTGTTTCATTAGATTAACATAAGATTGGCATAAAGAGTTTATTTTATGTCTTATTGAATGATTAGCTTGTGGAGTATCTGTAAGATAAGATTGAAAAAAAGTAGCATTAAATAAATTACTAATCACATTGACATCTATATATTTAGGCTTGTCTTCGATTAGTTTTTGTAGTAACTCTAATTGGGATTTACTGACAGTAAAAATTGATTCCCAATCTTCACCTGCTGCCATTAAAGCCTCCAAAATTAGATGTGTAGCGATAATTTGATTTGGAAGATCCGTAGCCAAAGACAGATATATATTTGCTGTATCAATACACTTAGTATAATTAAGATTCCGCCGCGAGAAGGCAGCTAAATGACTTAACAATTCAAGGTTTTGTGGTTGTAAGTCAAGACAAACTTCAGTCATATTTTCAGCTAGGGTAAAGTCATTGAGACCAAAACCTATTTTAAGAGCCGTAGGTTTCACTACATTAATAAAATCATTCGAGTTTGAAATGTAATAATCAGAGCATTGTGAAATAAATTGAAATGATAATGGATTACTTGGGTCAATCTCTAATATTTTAGCAATAAGTTTTAATAGCAACAACCTGTCAATATTCTGATTATCTGATAATTGCATTAACTCAATTAAGCTAAAATCATTAAGCTCTTCAATATTGAAGTTACCTATCTCAATAGATAGTATAAATAACTTAAGAAGATTATTAATTTGATTGGGATTTATCTCCCTGATATGCTGTCGGATAAGCCAAGACAATTTATAATCTGTCAACGACTCTTGCCTCAAAGCTTCAATCTCTAAAACTTGACAAAGCTCTTCTGTCGACCGTTCGATCTCATCGACATGGTAACTAATGTCATCGTCTTCTATACCTGACAACCAAGCAATCTGAGCTTCTTCTTCTTTGCCCTGCAGTAGTAAGGAAAGTCCTAAATACCAATAGTGAGACTTAATTTGAGGTTCACTAGAGATTAGCATCTCATATAAACTTTGAGCATGGATATAGTCTCCTGCTGTTAATGAATAATATGCCTGTGTTGTTGAAATATCATTACTCATAATCAATTTGTATAAATCTCCCACATTTGCTGATAAGCTTTTTCCATTTCTTTCGCGAACTGTCTAGCATTCCAAATCGGAGCGGATTTACGAGACTCCTTAAGCTTCCAAGTAATTTCTAGCCTCAATTGGCTATCTGTACCCAGTTTGACACCCCATTCAACATACTCTTCATCAGTCCAAGCGATACCTTCTACCAAACCAGCATTCAGCATCATTGTGTAACTATTTCTTGAGGCAAATTGCTCACCAACGCGAGTCACAATCGGAATTCCCATCCATAAAGTCTCTAAAGTTGTAGTAGCTCCATTATAGGGATAAGTATCTAAAACCACATCAGCAATTGTTAAATTCGCTCGGTGTTCTAGTTCAGACATAGTAAGTGGAAGAAATTTTAGGCGATCACAATCTACTCCCTCGGATTCAGCAAGTCTAAAAAACAATTCTTCTGTAGAGTTAGCATCTGACACACCCTTAATTAACAAATAAGAATTAGGCACATTCTTAAGAATCTTCATTTGCAAACGGATATTATCAGGATGACGCTTATATCCTCTTTGCCCAGTGAAATATATAACAGCATCTTCAGGGATATCTAATTGACTGCGGTGTATTGTAGGAACACCACACTCAAATCCTTGAACAGCAATATATGTTTGGGGTAATCGCCATATTTTCTCAGAATAGTATGTTTGAGCCGATTCAGGTAAAACATAGGGATCGGCAATGAAATAATCTATGGCTGGAATTCCTGATGCATCAAAGCCTAACCAAGTTACTTGAACAGGAGCAGGCTTAAGAGAGACAATTTCACAAGAATTCATATAGGTAAGACTATCAAGATCGACAAGAATGTCAATTCCATCTTGAGAAATCTGATTGCATATATCAAGAGTGCTTCCTATTGACTCTATGCCGACTCTATAAGATTTATAGACTTGTTTTGAGTACCACTCTTGCAAATGGTCTGAGTTATTTTGATGGTAATTGAGGAAATAACCGTAAATCTGAAACTGTTCACGATCATGAAAACTAAATAACCATCTTGCAAGCCAACCAATTGAATGTTTTCTCAGACAATTAGACAGATAGCCAATTTTTAGAGGTTTAACAATTCTGTTACTTCTTTTTGAAAGGTTTTGAGATTTGAAATAATCAACTGGTTGTTGATAAACCTGTTGAACTTTTTCGAGACATAGACTAGAAATTTGATTTTGATTTACGCGTATATCTTTGGGATTATCGTCAATATAAGGAGCAAAAAATCTAGAAATGAATAGGTGAGAACTTATATCATTAAAATTTTGATAATCTAGTAATGGAAGAAGAGTCTTTTGGTGCTGGGAAACTGATAGGATCTCTTCCCATCTACCGCCAGCACTAACTAGGGCATTTAGAAGACAAAAATCAGCCAGTATTTTGTTTATTAAATTATCATTTCGAGATGTAGCTTTTCTAGCAACTTCTAGAGCTTTTGAGAATTGCTGGTATTGTAGGTAAAACCCAACTAGATAACCAATTAATTCTTGGTTGTTGGGACTGATTTTTAAACCAATATTTATAAATTTTGTTGCAATTTCTAGATTTACATCACTGAGCTTGTAGGCTATGGGTGCTATTAATTCAATAAAGCAACTTACATCTTTAATATAGGGCAATGTTAAAGATACGATCTCTAGCTGTAATTCATAATTCAAATCTGAAGCTAAAACATTCTGAACTAATTGAAGAACAGAATTATTTTCAATGTTTGTGCCCGAATGATTTAACTCTAATATCTCAAGTATCTTCAGATCTTGAATCAATTCATCGGTTAGTATTTTTAGATGAAGGGAAAGATAAATAATCTGGACTAAATTATCAAAGTTATCTGTATCGATTTCACGAATATGTTGACGAATTAACCAAGCATTGCGATATCTTTTTAAATCTTCTTGCCTTAAAGCCTCTTTCAAGAGGAGCTTACATAAGTCTTCAGTCCATTCATTAACTTCCTCTAAAGTAGCTTCGCCTATTCCCAACGACCAAGCAAAATGGGCTTCTAGTTCTTGCCCTTGGAGAAGCAGCAAAATTCCTAGTTTCCAGTAATGCGACTTAACATTTGGCTCAACTAAAATCTTATCTTCGTAAATTTTTGCTGCACTAGCATATTCTTCACTAAGTAAGAGTTTATCAGCGTTATTTTCCCAATCAGTTTCGTAAGGAAAAGACATTTAGGTTAATGAATAGTAAAAAATGAGAAGCTTACACTAGAATTGTTTCCGAGAAAAATTAAATATATTTTTCATGCAAACATAAAAAATTAGTTTTGAGAAGCTAGTTTAATACGCTTCTCAAAACTAATAGTAATCTATAAATTACTCTTGAGCATTATATTTTTCAAGATGATAAGTGATTTAGAAAGAGGGAAAACTAATAATTAGGAGAATGAATTTAAAACAAGTAAATATTTTTACTTGTTTATTAACTCGAACAAATATCTTCCAATTAAACTTCCCAATTTAAATCACACTATTGAATTGAAGTAGAAGGTACTGCAGGACCAGTTATAGTACAAGCAGGTGCACTGGCTGCGGCAAAGGTCAAAGCAGAGCTAGTTGTATATAAAGCAGTAGCAGCGGGTGAGTTAACAGGGGCAAGATTTTGTTCGCACAATGTTGCCAAGGATGTTGCTTCGTTGGAGCCAGTAGGAGTAGAAATACTTACACCGCCAATATAACCTTTGAGGTTTGATGTAGCTGCACCAGCCAAAGCTCCAGGAGTATTTTGGCTCGCACCAGGAATAGCAACGCTAGTAACGGTACTTTGGTTCTTACCCGCAACAAGAGCACCAGATGTGGTGTCGAAACCAGTGGTATAACCATAGTTAGCAGTAGTCAAAGCAACACCTACAGCTAAAGTAGCGAGACTAGGAGCAAACTGTTGTTTTTCTAAGTAGTATGCTTGTTGACCGCGATTTAGAGAGCCAACATAGGTTTTAGCTTCAGATTGACGAGCTTTAGAAGCTTGATTTAAGAAAGAAGGAAGAGCGATCGCAGCAAGGATACCGATGATGATAATAACAACGAGAAGTTCGATTAGGGTGAAGCCCTTTTCGCCATTCTTCTTGTTGAGGATGTGTTGAATGAGCTTGGTCTTGAATTCAGATTTCATGATTCTTTATCCCGTGTATGTCAAGAACGTTAACCGTTTGGTTGTGAAAGTAACTTACCCACAAAAAAACGGAATGATATCAACGATCAAAAAATATTTTAATGCTTCGATATTGAAGCAATCTTCCTTATCACAACATATAGCTGCTGCTAGTCTTGTTAGGACAAAATTAAACCTCTTTTTTTATGTGCTGTGCTAATACAACGTGAGTTCGGGATAATTTGAAACGGGCTTCGAGAAAGGGTTTGCGTAGCAAAC
>NZ_ALWB01000031.1 GCF_000332215.1 Pseudanabaena biceps PCC 7429 | reverse complement strand
CTAAAGATGAGTGGCGGCGCAAAGCGCCGCCACTCATCTTTAGGGTTTTATATTCTAATTAAACCTTACGTTGCTAAATCCACAACCTTCTCAATATTAGGAGTTGTTGCCAATTGAGAAAAAGCATATTCATTAAACTCTAAATCTTTCGGCAGTTTCTCGATTACCATTGCCAAGTCTAACCCTTCTTGCAACAAAACTTCCAGACTAAATATTGCTACTCCCTTCCCACCAAAGAAATAGATATACAAAATCAAGAATTAGACGTTGCGGCGCTTTGCGCCGCAACGTCTAATTCTTCACTGGCAATGGATTATCCAAAGAGAGAGGGTCGCAAAGCGACCCTCTCTCTTTGAAATTAGACTGCTAAAGCAGGTTCTTTGGAGCTGATTGTTGGATATTCCAATTCGGGATAGAGAGGGAAGCGATCGCATAGAGCTTGAACTCTAGCGATGCAATCGGCTTGGACAGTATCGCTATCAGGACTGAGAAGGCGATCGGCAATGATATTAGCGATTTCGCGGAAATCATCTTCTTTCAATCCACGAGAAGTCATCGCAGGGGAACCGAGACGCAAACCACTCGTTACAAAAGGAGATTCAGGATCAAAGGGAACCGTATTCTTGTTGGCAGTGATATTAATACCGCTCACCAAAAGATCCGCAACCTTACCAGTCATCCCAATAGAACGGAGGTCAACCAATAACAAGTGGTTATCAGTACCATTAGAAACCAATTTCAGACCACGTTCTTGCAATTGCGCAGCAAGGGCTTGGGAGTTAGCAATTACCTGTCCCGAATAAGCCTTGAACTCAGGACGCAGCGCTTCACCAAAAGCAACGGCTTTCGCAGCGATTACATGTTCGAGGGGACCACCTTGAGAACCAGGGAAGACTGATTTATCGAATTTCTTGCCGAGTGCTGCGTCGCGAGTCATGATCAGACCGCCACGGGGTCCACGTAGAGTTTTGTGGGTGGTAGTAGTAACGACATCACAATAGGGAATGGGATTAGGGTGATGTCCAGATGCAACTAGTCCTGCAATATGGGCAATGTCAGCCATCAGATACGCACCAACTTCATCAGCGATCGCTCTAAATTTTGCAAAATCAATAATTCTGGGATAGGCGGAGTAGCCGCAAATGATTAATTTTGGTTTGTGCTGTAGGGCGAGATCACGAATCAGATCGAAATCAAGCTGCTCGGTTTCCTTATTCAAGCCGTAATGGACTTTGTTGAACCACAATCCTGATACATTCACGGGAGAGCCATGGGTCAAATGTCCACCGTGGGACAAGTCCATACCCAAAAAGGTATCGCCTGGTTTGAGCAGAGTGAGAAATACTGCAAAGTTAGCCTGTGCACCAGAGTGAGGTTGTACATTGGCATGGGCTGCACCAAATAATTCTTTGATGCGATCGATCGCGATCGATTCGATCTCATCGACAAATTCACAACCGCCGTAATAGCGCTTGGAGGGAAGCCCTTCAGCATATTTGTTGGTCAACACCGACCCCTGCGCCGCCATGACTGCAAGGGAAGTAAAATTTTCGCTAGCAATTAATTCAATATTATTGCGCTGTCTCTCGATTTCTTGACCGATAAAGCCTGCGACTAGGGGATCGGATGCGGCGAGGATGGGAAACAAGTTGGTCATTTTTTCTGAGCTTCTGAGCTGAATGTCTGAAATTATTTTGGTCTAAAGCGGGACTGGGTTAGCCTGAACGAAAATACCCGTAAAATTATGCTAACACGCGGCGATAGATAGCGCTTTGCCCTGAGTTAAAATCCATTAGCTCGAACCAAATATCGAAACGAATATCGAACCAAATATCGAACCAAATAATCAATATGCCCAAACCCAAGACAAATCTCATCCTCAATAACAAACCCCAATCGCAAATTACTCTAAGTGAATATGTCACCGCGATCGCATGGTCAGCAAATAGTAAATACCTTGCTGTTGCCACTGCTGCTGGCGAACTAGCCCTCTTTGATGATGAAATTGCAGGCAGTCAGATTGCCCAAAAACAAAGAGAATTGCAACCACCAACGGAAATATCCTTAGACTGTTTGGGCTTTTCGGCAGATAGTCGCTGGCTGGCTGCGGGAGGACAAGATGGGAAGGTAAGGGTATGGTCGTTGGCGAGTGAGATCCCTACGATCGCCGCCACCCTCGATCTGGGCAACAAATGGATCGAGCATTTGGCTTGGCATCCTACTCGTAACGAATTAGCCTTTAGCTTTGGTAAATATGTGCAGATCTGGAGCGCGAAGACTCTAGATATCATCACGACGCTAAATTTTGAAAACTCAACCATATTAGCGATCGCTTGGCATCCCCTCGCCCCCTATTTTATGGTTGGCGGTGATGGCGGAGTTATGACTTGGAATGCCCAAGACTGGTATGAAGACCCCGTCCCATTTGAGATACCCACCGCAGTATCTCAACTATCTTGGAGCAAAACAGGGGAATACTTAGTTGCTAGCACCCTTGATAACTTGGTCATCGTCATGCATTGGCTCGGACATAAATTCGATCCTTCACCTTGGCGAATGCAGGGGTTCCCAGGCAAGATTCGGTCCTTTGATTGGTCGGAGAGCAAAAAATCGCCCCTACTATCCTCCTCAAGTGGCTCCGATGTGGTGGTGTGGTCAAATCACATCGATCCAAATATTGGTTGGGAAGGTGAATTGCTCAAAGGACATAACAGCATTGTCGGTTCAGTCGCCTTTAAACCCAAGTCAGAGACGCTTGCTTCTGCCGATGAAAATGGCAGAATTACGATTTGGAAAAATGCCAAGGATTGGGTGCAGGCTTTAGATACCCCGATGGGCAAAATTACCGCTTTGCAATGGCAACCACAGGGCAAAAAATTAGTGGCGGCGAATGCCGATGGGGAGCTAATGATTTGGACTGAATCTTCACAGGGCAAAGGTTTCCGATAAATAATACCAAGTTAAGAAATGGCTACGCCATTTCTTAACTTGGTATTATTTGGCGCTGCTTTTATTTTTCTTGCTTCAAAATTACTTACTATGATATTATTGCTAATGCTTTGCTAACCAAAGAAACTGCAAAATATATTTGGAGAGGTGGCAGAGTGGTTGAATGCGTCTGACTCGAAATCAGATTTAGGGTCACACCTAACGGGAGTTCGAATCTCCCCCTCTCCGTCCAATAAAAACTGCATAAACAAAAATAGATTGCTGATTTTAGGCAGTCTATTTTTGTATGGGAACGTATTCCAAACCCATTCCCTAACCCATTCCCTTGCATAGCGGTAGCCAGTTATGTATAGGACAAACCCAAAAACCAAAATAACGTCAGTTCGGGTTAAGCTGGCAACTTTTAGAAGCCCAAAATTAAAAGCCTTGCTACGCAAGGCTTTTAATTTTGGGCTTTGAGAAAGGGTTTGCTACGCAAACCCTTTCTCAAAGCCCGTTTCAAATTATCCCGAACTCACGTTAAGTACTTGTGCGAAATAAATTACCAAAACCCGTAAAGTTGCGCCCCGCAGGGACGCAACTTTACGGGTTTTGGTTTGTAATATTAAACCCCAAAATAGTGTTGCCGCGCTCCGCGCGGCAACACTATTTTGGGGTTTATGTCCTGATACAGTTGACGGCAGATATACATTCGCTATGCTAGAGGCTGCAAGCCGCTATATACTGTTGTTTTCCCTAGTAATTTTGCAATATTATTTCAACCGATGGTAACTACACAATCTCAATCCAATGTTCTGCGATATGACATTGTCGGGTCACGACGCTTTAGTAACTATGGCTTTGCGGTTATTGTTGCCATAGGTGCGTCGGGATTTTTGCTCGCAGGTTTATCTAGTTTTTTAAAAATCAACTTATTGCCTCTTTCCGAACCACTGCAATTAGAATTTGTGCCCCAAGGTCTGGCGCTTTCCTTCTATGGAGTGGCTGGAACCTTGCTAGAGCTATATCTGCTATACGTGATGGCGATCGATTATGGCAGTGGCTACAACGAGTTCGATCGCAATACTGGCAAAGTGAAAATTTTTCGGCGCGGGCGCAGTAAGAATAAAAACATCGAGTTTATTTATAAGATCGCTGATGTCCAAGCTGTTCGTGTCGAAATTCGCAATGGGTTAAGCCCAAAGCGATCACTATATTTGCGGGTGAAGGGCAAAGGCGATCTCCCCCTATCAGAAGTAGGGCAACCAATTGCTTTGACTGCCCTTGAAGATCGAGCTGCCGAGATTGCCAAGTTTTTGTCTGTGCCCTTAGAAGGTTTATAAAACCCAAGAGTCTCTGGCGTAAGTTGCGCCACAGGCTCTTAACTCGATTCTAGGTTTTTTATTATGCCTAATTCTTATTACAGCAATTATCGATCAAACGAACCACAAGGAAATTTTTGAAAGCGTTGCTTTGCAACGCTTTCAAAAATTTCCTTGGTTTGGGTTTGAGCGCAAAGCGCTGTAACTTGAACACCCCTATACCAAAGCTCAAAATGGCGTAGCCATTTTGAGCTTTGAAAACCCTTACTGGGTTTGGTTTGTAATTCACAAAAGTGTTGTCACACTTTTGTGAATTGGTTTAAGGTCAGTTCGCGTTAAGCTGGCAAATTTCCCAAGTACAAAAGCAAAAGCCTTGCGTAGCAAGGCTTTTGCTTTTGTACTTGGAGAAAGGGTTTGCGTAGCAAACCCTTTCTCCAAGTCCGTTTCAAATTATTAAGATCTAAATGGCTTTATTCAAGCATATCAAGATAACGCGATCGCTCCTGTCGTAGGGCATCGGTTGCCCGTTGTACCTCGATTGCAACTTGAGATAGGGAAGCATAAATCAACACGATATAATTAGCATTTACGGCGGATTCAAGCTGACGACATTGATAGGAAAGGGTCAAAGCCCCAAGGTAGTCGCTGCTCGATCGCAATGTGTTTAAGGCTTGAAGGAGTTTGACATAATCGCTAACGGCGAGCGAGCGATCGATCGCCTGTACTAAATGTGGGGCATCTTCTAAATATGCGTCAATCACATCGATCAGAAATTCGGTGGCTTTGCGATCGTTGCCAGCAATCTCCAGAATTGTCTCGATAAATTGTGGTTCAATCGCAGGCTCTTCTTCCTCCTTGGCAATATCTAGCTCTTCTTGCGTATCTACACCTTGAGTATCATCGGGCAATGCGGACTCTGAGGGTGGCTGATCAATTGGCTCGGATGCTAATGCTAGGATTTCTGGTTCTGGGGATGGAAGATCAATCGGCTCGGATGCTAACTCTAGGATTTCTGGTTCTATTAATTGGGGTTCGGTAATTTCGGGGAGAATTTCTTCCTGCTCTGGATTGATGAATTCATCGACAATTGCCTCTGGCTCCCTTGGGGATAAATCCGCTTCGTCCTGATCTAATGGCAATCTAATCGGGGCTGTGGCGATCGCTTCAGGTTGAGCATTTGCTAAAGGATCTGCTAAATCTAAGTTTTCTGATGGCTGATTGGGGAATGCGGCGATCGGGAATTCTACAACTTCAGGTTCGGGATTTTGTTCGGGATTTTGTTCGGAATTTTGTTCGGGACTTTCTATAGTTGTGTTTAAGTCCGATTCTTCAGATTCATCGCTGGAAATTACTTTCAGGTTGTCAGGCATAATTACATAGGAGATATCAGCTCTTGCAAACTTGATCGCCACTGCCTCTTGACTCGGCTCCTCGTCATCTTCACCTTCTAATTCTGGTAAATCATTATTGGCAACTGGAGCCAAAAAGAGAGGAGGTACACCATTTTGCGAGTTGGGGATATCCTGAAAATCTATCGCTTCTACAGGGGGAATAGTGGTTTGGGCTAATTCAATTTCCTGTGATTGCTCCTCTTCATTCTCTAAATTCTCTAAATTCTCTAAATCTGAATTGACTGGATCGCCATCTTTTTGGTCATGATCGGATTCCGCATCATCGCTTACCAATTCGGAGCTAGCTGACGCTGCCTGTGCGATCAATGGTGCGATATCCTCCGTATTATCGGGATTAGTCGCACTCTCCGCAATTTCGGTAACTATTTGCTGTAGATTGTCTAATTCAAGACGTAGGCTATGGAGATCGTCAGTTAGCTCTTGAGACTGCTGGCGCAAATTAACGAGGGAGATGGCAATACCGATTTGAGCCGCAACTAGGGATAGAGAAGTGCGATCGCTCTCCGACCAATTGTGATAGGCTCTGCCATGAAAAGCCACCAAAGTTCCCCATACTTCTTGCCCTGCGTAGATCTTATTGGCTACATAGGAGGAAATCCCGATCTGTTCCAGTAGCGTGACGATATGGGAGGAGAGGCTGGAACTGCGGATGCTGTCAACGATCTGCGCCGAATGATCAGGTTCGGTAGACTCGATCATATGTCTTGCCAAGGAAAGTTGTCTTTCTGGCATAGAGGTTAGAGAGATGAGCCCTGTGGCGATCGCGTCCGTCACAAATTGCGCCTGTCCGTTAGCATGGCAGTGAAAAAGAGCGACGCGATCTACTTGTAAAAGTTGCTGGGCAACCTGAACGGCTATTTGTAAAACTAAATCTAAGGATGGCGATCGCTGAATGGCATCGGCAAGCTGGGCAAGGGCTTTTTCTCTAGCAATGATATTGCTAAAAATGTCCGAAGCATTACCATCGACTGCTTCGGTTGCCATCATCTTTTCCTGATGCTCTTCCCAGCTAAGTTGATGTACACGCTCCTGCTGCACCAAAATAGCTTTTAGGCGCTCGTAGGCTGCGCGATCGCGGCAGAGATGACGAATTTGATCTAAGAGGGTAGAATCCATGGGTAAGAACGACTAGCCCCAAATATTTTCGAGCAATGCAGATAGAGTAAAAAACTATCTAGAGCATCGATCTTAACGGACTCATTTTGGCGATCGCATGAGACACAAAGCGTAACTTTTGCTTCTATGGTTAAGGGACACTGATAAGTAGCTGGGTACAATTAAATATAAAACCCCAAAAGCTGTAGCGCACGCACAGCATGCGCTACAGCTTTTGATTCTGGGTTTTAATTATGCCCAGCTACTTACCAACCCTTACTGTAAAAATAAGTTATAGCTCTATTCACTTAAGTCAGGACATCAAACCCAATAAAGAGTTGCGGCGCAAAGCGCCGCAACTCTTTATTGGGTTTGATTTTTGTCCTAACATTACTGACTATAGCTATAAAATCACATTAAGTAGTTCAGCATAATTAAAAAATAAAACCAGAGAGCGTAAAGCCTGCGTAGCAGGCTTTACGCTCTTCTAGGTTTTAAGTTTACTTATACTTAGCTACTTAATACCCTTAGCGGCAGCTATAGTTATACCAATTCACGATTTATACCAATTCACGAAAGTGTGACAACACTTTCGTGAATTGGTATAAATCCTAGCTACTCGTTCGTTTACCAATCAAAGTAAGTTAAAAAATATGGTGCGCTATACCCTTGCCCAGAGTCCCGAAGTTGTTTTGACCGTTGCTGGTAAAGATTCGCCTAAAGCACGGGAAAAAGCAATGGCAGACTTGATGGAATTAATGGACTCAGGCAAGCTCGATACCGATCTTGCCGATGGCTTTAGTCCCGACCAATTTATTGAAGTGAAAGAACTGCCCATGTCGGAAGAACGCGAAGATCCTATTACTCAAGCCGTACAGGTTTTAAATAACTTGGCGACGCTAAAAATTAAAGTCCAAGAGCTGCGTTCTGATGCGATGCAAGTGCGATCGCAGATCGATATTTTGTTTAGCGATGAGCTGGTATCGGAAGAGCAAATCAACAGTATTAAAGAAGGATTTAAAACTCTCAAAAGTTT
This sequence comes from Pseudanabaena biceps PCC 7429, assembly GCF_000332215.1. Taxonomy (GTDB): domain Bacteria; phylum Cyanobacteriota; class Cyanobacteriia; order Pseudanabaenales; family Pseudanabaenaceae; genus Pseudanabaena; species Pseudanabaena biceps. The sequence continues at coordinate 24,001 of NZ_ALWB01000031.1, read as the reverse complement.
TGCTCAACTTAATATGAAATTCCTAGATGCGCGATCGCAAGCCGAAAAGGCGCGTCAAGTTTTAGATGAAGCGCTCAAGTCTCCTAGCTCAGAAGCCAAACCTCCTACTGAGAAAGCAGCCGAACCCATTGAAAGTGTAGCTAGCTCTGATTTAGCCCCTGTTGAAGCCGATGAGGTTGAAGTTGATGCTGATGATTCAGAAACCGTAACTGAAGTGGAAAACGCGATCGTGGAAGTTCCCGCGAACAAGTCCACTAAGAAAAAATAATTAAAAGTAATTAGAAAGAGTCAAAGTAGATTTCTTCGCTACTTTGACTTTCTTTAACCTTTGCGAAATCATTGTGTTGCTAGGATTTGCTCACGTTAGGATATAACTAGATCATCAAAGCTAAATTTTCTAAGATTTACTTAGCATGAGTAACTGCCTTTGCCTTGATTGCGATCGCTCAAACTCCATAACAACCAAATTCTGTACCCAATGCGGCGCTAAGTTACAAATTCAAGAGCGTTATCGAGCTTTGAAGGCGATCGGACAGGGGGGATTTTGTAAGACTTTCTTGGCTCAGGATGAAGGGAAGCCATCGAAGCCTCATTGTGTAATTAAGTAGTTTCTCTATGACGATCCTGCGACTTTGCGGGAGGCGCAAAGATTGTTTGAACAGGAAGCAGTGCGCCTAGACGATCTGGGCAAGCATCCGCAAATTCCTGAGTTATTAGCCCATTGTGAGCAGGATGGGCGGCAATATCTCGTACAGGAATTTATTGATGGTGAGAATCTATTACAGGAGTTGAAACGTGAGGGGCGATTTAGTGAGGCAAAAATTAAGGATCTATTGCTGGATCTGTTGCCTGTGTTGCAGTTTATCCATGCGGGGAATGTGATTCATCGCGATATTAAGCCAGAAAATATCATCAGAAGGCGATCAGATGGCAAGTTAGTTTTGGTAGATTTTGGGGCGGCGAAGATGGCAACGAAGACGGCTCTTACCAAAACGGGAACAATGATCGGCAGTGCAGAATATACCGCTCCCGAACAGGCGCGGGGTAAGGCAGTATTTGCTAGTGATATTTATGCACTAGGTGTGTCTTGCATTTATTTGCTCACGCAGATTCCGCCTTTCGATCTGTTTAGCGATCATGAAGATGCGTGGGTATGGCGACAGTTTTTGAATGGGAATGTGGTAAGCAATGAGTTAGGTTCTTTGGTTGACCGAATGTTAGCCAAAGCTTTGACAAGGCGCTATCAGACATCGGCGGAGGTTTTACAAATATTGCAGTTAAGCCCATCATCTCAATCAAAGTCAGTATCACCGAAAGCTAATCATTCAATTCCTTCAACAGTTAAAGCACAACCAGCTAAACCAAGCTTTCTATCGGGAATATTTGGAGTAAAGCCTTCTCAGCCATCTGAATCTTTTAGTCGAAACCTAATATTAGAATGTGGTAATGGGATAAATCTTGAAATGGTTAGAATTAAATCAGGTAGTTTTAATATGGGAAGTGACTATAGCAGTGAGAGTCCCATCCATCAAGTCAATATGCAAGGATTTTATATAGGTAAATATCCTGTAACACAGTCTCAGTACCAAGCGATTATAGGAAAAAATCCATCAAAATTGAAAGATCCTTGTAATCCTGCAGAAAACATTAATTGGAATGATGCTGTTTTGTTCTGTGAAAAGTTATCGCAAGTAACAGGAAAAGAAGTAAGACTACCTAGTGAAGCAGAATGGGAATATGCTTGTAGATCTGGTAGTAAATGGAAATATTGTTTTGGCAGTAATGTCGATAAATTAAAAGACTATGCGTGGTATGACAAAAACTCAGGGGATAGACCTCATCCAGTTGGAGAGAAGCTACCAAATGCTTGGGGTTTATATGATATGCATGGCAATGTAAAAGAATGGTGCGAGGATGTCTGGCATGATAATTATAATGGTGCGCCAAATGATGGACGGGCTAGATTAACTGGAGGTGAACAACGCAGACGAGTTTTACGTGGCGGCGCTTGGTTTCTTAGTGATTTTGCCTGTCGTTCAGCTAATCGCGAAAAAGGTATTCCCGGTAATAAGGAGATTTGGCAGGGTTTTCGGGTTGTGGTGTGAGTTTGCTTCTTCGCGTGAGGACTTTTTCTTTACACTTTTTCTCTTTTCTCTTTACCCTCTTCGCCTTTGCCGATCAAGTTTTTTCCAAAAAAGTACAATAGCCTATGTCAGCTAAAGACATCTTCCATGAAACAGTCAAACTAGCCCTTATTAGAGATGGATGGACGATAACCAGAGATCCACTAACTATTCGTATCGATCGCATTAAACTAGAAATCGATCTTGGAGCAGAAAAAGTATTTGCCGCAGAAAAAGATGGTAAGAAAATTGCTGTAGAAGTTAAGAGTTTCGTCAATTCTTCCAACATTAGCGATTTTCATAACGCATTAGGGCAATTTCTTAACTATCGCCTTGCACTGCAAATGACAGAACCAGAACGAATTATTTATTTAGCCGTTCCTATTGATGTTTTTAACACCTTCTTTCAAGAACGGTTCCCCCAAGCTGCGATCGTACAATACGATCTGAAAATCATCGCTTATGAACCTAATAGCAAGGAGATAGTTATATGGCAAAACTAGACAAATATCGCCAAATTATTCGTGAAATCTTAATTAAACATAGCAATACTCAAGAGTCTGACATCGAATGTCAGCTTGTTTGTGATACAGAACACGATCACTATCAAATTCTTGAATTGGGCTGGAAAGGACTAACCCGTATCTATGCCTGTTATATCCATTTAGATATCAAAGATGGCAAGATCTGGATTCAGCAAAACATGACCGAAGCCGATATTGGTCAAGAATTAGTCCAAAAAGGCATTCCCGCATCAGAAATCATTTTAGGCTTACAACCACCATACAAACGCCCCTACACTAACTACGGTGTTGCATAACAGTGTCTGCTGGTTATTGGTGAAATCAAAGGAGAAAAAATCATGAATCTCGAATTATATCTATAGCTAGGCGCAATTAAATTTAAAAGCCGAAAAGCTGTGGCGCACGCGCAGCGTGCGCCACAGCTTTTAGATTTTAATTATTCTCAGCTATTTAGTTAAAAGCGATCGCGATTATGTCACCCGCATGAGGATCGTGATACCAGCCGCAATGCCGATTAAATTAGGTAACCAAGCCGCCAAGAGTGGCGAGAGAAACTCCACTTGACCGAGAGCGCCACAGATAAATAGCAAGAGATAATAACCAAAAATAATCAACACGCTCAAACCAAATCCGATCGCTGCACCCGTTCGTTGCGGACGCATCCCTAAGGATGCACCTACCAGAGCAAATACAACACAGATAAAAGGCAGGGCATACTTCTGTTCCAGCCTGACCTCTAGCTTGCGGATCTCCTTGGTGTTTCCCGATTGGGACAATAGATCGATATTCCGACGAATATCGGCAATATTCATCTCCTCCGCACTGCGCTGCTCTTGAGCAAGATCGAGTGGAGCGCGAGGTAAGCGTAAATTCTGATCGTCAAAACGGAGGATACTGCGGTAATTGCCATCGGGAGCAATTAAATAGGTCGTACCCTTGCTAAATTTCCAGACGCTCTGTTCGGGGATCCAAACCGCCGACTCAGCCGCCAGAATTTGCTGGAGCTGACCCTGCGAAAAGTCTAAAACCGTTAAACCGCGCATCTCCTTACCATCAAAGCTACGGGCATAAAAACTACGTACTAGCCCCTGCTTAGTTGTGCCGTCATCCTGCGGCACTTCCCCATACTGCTGATAAAAAATATCTTGGCTCTTAAACTGAACGTTTTCCTGATTTAAGGCCGCCCGTAACGTACTCCGTGATTGCCAATTTGCCGCAGGTACGATCGCCTCATTAAACACATAGGTCAAGCCCGTCACAAATAGACTCAGCACGATCGCAGGCAAAACCAATCGATAAGCACTTACTCCACAACTGCGTAAAGCCGTCGTCTCACCATCGCCAGACATGCGGCTATAGGAGAGCAATGTCGCCAACAGCATTGACATGGGGAAAGAATACACCATGAATCCTGGAATCTGATAGCCAAAAATCTGTAGTGCCGTGAAAACACTTAATCCCGCATCAGTAATCAGGCGAATTAGCTCAAAGAGCGAGCCGATCGCTAAAATTACCGAAGAAAATGCGCCCACACCAAATAAAAATGGGGTTAGCATTTGGGTAGTTAAATAGCGATCCATGATCGAAAGTTTCGGTAGCCATCCTAGCGACACGTTTGTAACTTTTTTCCTTGAGTGAGTCGTTTGTAAGGTTGCCATTTCCTTTATCGAGATTACAGGTTTTTGGTTCGATTATTGTTGCAAGATCGCAGAATCTAGAAGAAAATCAAAAATGAAATTTTTCGCCCAAGTAATACTTGCGAACGTCGGGATCGTCAGCCAATTCTCGGCTAGAACCATCCGCAAAAACCTCACCTTCACGCATGATATATGCTCGATCAGTGATCGACAGGGTTTCCCTCACATTATGGTCAGTGATTAACACCCCCATATCGCGATCGCGCAAGTTGCTAATAATTGTCTGAATTTCGCCCACAGCGATCGGATCGATGCCCGCAAAAGGCTCATCCAACAAGATAAATTTGGGACCCTCCTCACCAACAGCCAAAGCTCTGGCGATTTCGGTACGGCGACGTTCTCCCCCCGACACTTGAATTCCCATCGTATCAGCAATTTTGGTCAAGCGAAATTCTTCAAGCAAAGTCCGCAACCGATGAATGCGTTTTTGCTGCGGCACAGCGGTCTGCTCCATAACCAACAGGAGATTATCCCGCACCGTTAACTGCCGAAAAATCGTAGCCTCCTGCGCGAGATATGCCATGCCCATCCTTGCCCGCTTATGAATTGGCAAATGGGTAATATCTAGCTGATCTAGCCAAACGCTACCACTATCGGGCTGAATTAGCCCAGTTGCCATGTAAAACGATGTGGTTTTGCCAGCACCATTGGGTCCTAGCAGTCCGACAATCTCCCCCTGTTTGACCGTGAGGCTCACTTGCTGAACGACTTGCCTGCCATTGTAGTTTTTACTAACGTTGTCGAGGGTGATTTGCATTACTCAATTTGGTTGGGAAGTTTGAAAATGTAACACTGAACTTATTTGCAACAAAGCATTTTTTGCGGTTTTAAACATCAAGTCTTTAAACATCAAGTCTTTAAACATCAAGTCTTCAAACATCAAGTCTTCAAGCATCAACATTATTTACCATCAGGCAAAATTTCCTGTGGTTTTGGTTGTAACTTTTCGGGAGAAACTGTTGAAATAGGAGGACTAACTTGCTGTTTTTTAAAGGAAGGCTTGATTTGAGTTACAGGCGTTGATGAAGTTGCAGGGGCATTAACAGCATCGCGGTCTTGGACAACATAAATGGTTTCGACCTGCTGGTTACTCGGTGGGACGGCAACAAATTTACCTTCACCGATTAGGTAAGTAATGGTTTGGGCTTTGATGCTATTGACACCTTCTTGTGTAACAACCACATTTCCCGTCAAAACTACACGCTGCTCCTTAGAAAAATACTGTGCTTGCTCGGCGATCGCATCAATCTGTCGGGCGGGATAGGTCATTTTTACATTTCCCGTTGCCGTGACTACTCCCGTAATCGAGTTCGCCTCTTGTACGTCAGCACGGATTGTCAGCGCTGAGTTAGCGGGTTGGGCTTGGCTGGGGGGCAAGGAGCTATGACTAATCGCTAAGGGGAGGGCGACGAGCAATAACTTGGTAAGCGAGGATTTAATGAACGGGGATTTAAAGATCGCCAATAATGGTGATTTGGAGAAAGAGCAGGTCATGGGTTTTGTACCTTTTGTTCATACAAATTTACAATGGCTGCGACCACTTCTTCTATAGATAGACCATCAGTATTGACTAAAGTTGCATCTTCAGATTTGACTAGTGGTGAATGGTCGCGGGTAGAGTCCTTGCGATCGCGTTCTTGAATTTCACGTTCGAGGGTGGCAAGATCGGGCGCTACCTGACCTTGGGCAATCAGATCGGCTTGACGACGTTTAGCCCGTTCTCCTGCTGAGGCTGTTAGAAAGATCTTGACTTCGGCATCGGGAAATACATGGGTACCAATATCACGACCTTCCATAACTACCCCACCTGTTTGACCGATCATTTGTTGTTGCTTGACCAAAATTTCGCGGACACCAGCTTGGGCAGCGATCGAGGAGACATTTGCCGTTACTTCAGGGGTACGGATTTCCGTTGTGACATCTTCCCCATTGAGTAAAACCTGCATGGGTTTGCCTGCGATCGGATTGGCAAAGAGCTGGATTTTGGATTTGGCAGCAATTTCTCGTACCTTGTCGCGATCGCGTAAATCGATACCTTCTCGCAATACCGCCAGCGTAACGCTACGATACATTGCGCCAGTATCTAAAAACAACAAACCTAATTTATTTGCTACCTGCTTAGTGACAGTGGACTTGCCCGCACCAGCGGGGCCATCGATCGCGATGATCGGTTTTCTAGGTGTAATAGTATGACTCAGCAAAATATTATCGATCAAGCGTGTATTTCCAATTCGAGCCGCGATCGCTAGCATTAACTCTGATTCGGACGTAATTTGAGTACATGGTTGTAGCGTCTTGGCATCGACTAACTCAATATACTCTAGGTTAATCTCAGGTAGCTTGTTTAAATAATTTTGCGCGGCTCCGATAATTTGAGAGGGCAAGCAAAGCTCGTAACAGAGAAAAAATTGCTGTCGGGCTTGGAGCAAACTTTGGTAGATATGCACCGCCAAAACGCGATCGCTCGCGGATAGGTATTGATTGCGAGAGCTACAGGCTAGCCCGCTAGGTTCGCGTACCGTCGGACAACCCACTATCTCAACAGGCATATTCAAATCATTCACCAATTGCCGAATAATCGCCAACTGCTGCCCATCTTTGCAGCCAAAGTATGCTCGGTCGGGTTGGACGATATTCAAGAGCTTGGTGACGATTGTAGCTACTCCCTGAAAATGTCCGATCCGCGATCGACCACACATAGTATCCATCATTTCTAACGGGGGGATTACCTCCGTTAACTTGGCATCTGACTTGGCATCTGAATCAGCATTTATAATTCCCATCTCCTCCATATTTGGAGCAAAAACTGCGTCAACTCCCGCTGTTTCGCAGATCTGGAGATCCCCCTCTAGGGTACGGGGATACTTTTCAAAATCCTCACCCACTCCAAACTGCAAAGGATTCACAAAAATACTCACAACTACGCAGACATTTTCAGTTCTTGCCCGATCGATTAGGCTTAAATGACCAATGTGCAAAGCTCCCATAGTTGGTACTAGCCCCACCGACATTTGTCCTGATGATTGCCCTAATGATTGTTTTAATTTATGAGTATTTAAGTAGTTACGCAGCGAAGCGATTGTCGTAAATAGCTGTATCAAACAATCAACCTCAACAAAATCACTATAAAAAGCATAACTGCCTCCTGTCAGAAGTGAATATGCTCTTTATAGCGTGGTTATACCAAAGCTCAAAATGGCTATGCCATTTTGAGCTTTGAAAACCCTTACTGGATTTGGCTTTTAATTTAACGTGAGTTCGGGATAATTTGAAACGAGCATTGAGAAAGGGTTTGCTACGCAAACCCTTTCTCAATGCTCAAAGGTAAAAGCCTTGCTACGCAAGGCTTTTACCTTTGGGCTTTTAAGATTTGCCAGCTTAACTCGAACTGACGTTAATTTACAAAAGTATGACAACACTTTTGTAAATTTGTATTATACCAAATCACAAAATGGCGTAGCCATTTTGTGATTTTAAAACCCTTACTGGGTTTGGTTTTCAATTCCCAAAAGTGTAGCCACACTTTTGGGAATTGGTATAAGAGATAGCTAGGACAAATCAAACCTTACGTTGCTATATGAGGAGAATGAGCCGTTTTCATCTCTTCCGTTTCCTGATATGACTTTTGTTTAGTAGGGAGCATTTTAATGGTTCATGATAGAATTATTTACGTTAACCAAGTGTTAGATCTAAGAAAATTAGATAAAATTCAGATTTTATCGGTTTATTGATACGACTTAGGAGTATCTAGCCATGTCAAATTCAAATAAAGTTATATTACTCGACAAAGCCCAAATAAGTCTGGACAGTTTGCAAAAGCAAGATTATTTGAGAGTTATCAAAACGATCGAATCCTTAGCGACCTTTCCTTTTAATACGTCACTACAAGTACATAAGTTGAATTTAAAAGAGAATTATTTCCTCGCAAGAGCAGGCTTAAAGTATCGATTGATTTTTCGGTGTCAAGACGATGAAATAATAGTCACTGATATTGTCAATCATGATCGACTACAAAGATTGTATGGCTCCATATCAAAGAAGGAACTTACAATTGAAACCGCTTGATTCTTTCAACTTTGACGTAAGAAGATGTATTACTGAACTTAATGAGTTTGAAAAGCTTCTCGATAAAGAAGAACTTCGAGAAGCTCAAGATGTATTACCATTTTTTAGAAGTAATTTGCATTTATCGGCATTTATCGCTTCTTATGTAGCAGGAATAGTGAGATTTGATAGGATTAAACATGAATTTGCCGTTTTTGGCGATTTTCGTGCCGATCTAGTTGTTGGGGACTCGGTTAATGGGACTTACTGCTTTATTGAGTTTGAAGATGCTACTAAAAATAGTATTTTTATCGAAAAGGGGCGAAGTACTTCTGATTGGTCTCCTCGATTTGAGCATGGCTTTAGCCAAATTGTTGACTGGTTTTGGAAGCTTGATGATTTTAGAAATACTGCCCAATTTCGTGCTGTTTTTGATAGTGATAGTATCAATTTTTATGGAATGCTAATAATCGGTAGAGAGTCTTTCCTGTCACCTATAGATAAAAATCGACTTAAATGGAGATTAAACAAGGTGTTGATCGATTCTCAAAAAATAATTTGCATTACTTTTGATCAATTAGCTAGAGATATCAAAGATAGATTATCTTTATATCAACTAAGTTATGAGTCAGATTCATTTACGGAAATCGATTCTGATTTATTAGATATAGAGGAAGATGCTTAAAGCTTGCCCATATTGGCTTTCATGATAAATCGCTCAAGGGTGACAATCTCTACACGATCGCCATAGGGAATATATTGCTGTAAATCTCCTGAGATATAGAATTCGCGCAATGTCCAACCTTCGCCACCGAGAACTAAATAAGCTTTTTGATAATTAGGATTCTGTTCCATCGCATCCATTAAGCAAATTACCTCAAAGGGAACTTTCTGCTCGGCAGTGCCACCCACTTGCTGCCACTTTAAGGAAATTAAAATATTGCGATCGCCACGATTTGCCACGACATCGATTTTATGTTTACCTCCTCCTGGACGACTGCCGATATATTGCTGGGACTGGGAGAGATAGCCTCCGTAGATTAAAGAATGCAATACCATTTGTTCTAAAACGGCTCCAGTCTCAGTATTGCGAAGACTCATGATAGTTCTAGCCCCCAGTCGATTCCCTTGCTAAACCCTTTATAGGCGAGCATTTCCTTGGCAGGGACGCGATCGCCATTACAACTAATTCTTCTAGGAGCATCGAGAATTTTGTACTCAAATCCCAGATCTTTGTAGAGGGAAAGAATGCGATCGGTTGCTTGATTAGAAGCGATCGCAGGGCAGTTTTGATTGGCTAACCATTGGGCTAATCGCTCTTGCTCTGACCATTCAAAGCCATTTTTAGAATATTGTCGAAATTCTACATCGTAGGGAGGATCGGCATAAATCAGATCATTTGCTGCAATTTTGATTTTGCCAAAATCTATACTTGTAAACTTCCATTGCGAGAGTGTCGGTTTATAGGCAGTGAAATCGGAATTGTAATTAATGGTTTTATATTTCCCAAAGGGAACGTTAAATCCTCCCTTTTGATTAAAACGACACAGCCCATTATAACCAGTGCGATTGAGATAGTAGAAGAGTTGCGCGGCGGTGCGAGTATTTCCTCCTCCATTCTGAATCAACCGATTGAATTCATCCCTTTGGGCGTAATAAAAAATGCGGTCATATTTCGTCTCAATATCCAAACTTAAACCTTTTTGTAACCATTTGTAGAAGTTGATTACATGGGGATTGATGTCATTGAGTAAAGCCTGTTTCGGTTGTAAACCTAAAGCGATCGCCAATCCGCCACAAAATGGTTCTACCAATCGGCGATCGCTATATTTCTGCCAAGTATTCTGCAAATATTGTACGAGCCAACGCTTACCACCAGCCCATTTCAAGGGAGGGGTAAGGCGTTCTGGTCTTACCGTAGATCCAGTGATATTAGCCACTTGTTTTGCTGAGGGCGTTATGAGCAGAGATGAGCGCGGCGACAGTGGCATGGTAAACAGGGAAATTAATGCTTACCTAATCTAGTACCACTAGGCAGCAACTAGCAAGCCTGCACTAGATTGCTTTGGCAATACATCAACTACATCTAACTTGGCACAGTAGGCGATATCTTCCGCACCATTGAGGTTTAGTAGGCGCTTACCATGGCTAGCTTGATAAAACAACTCCTCAACTTCGCCTTTCCATGTCTTGTACAGCGTTGCCGCTGCTACCGCTTCATCGTTACCAAAATCAGCTTCGTCTTCGAGGTTAGCCGCGATCGCACCTGCACAGGTCGTATCTTCTAGGGAATAACTACCTTCCCAGCCAGAACCGACGATCCAAACTGTCTCAGGCTTTGTTTCGCGCAAATATTTCAACACCGAACCGAGATTAATCATCGCGCAAGCCAAAACACTTTTGGCATTCTGGACTTTTTGCAGCGATCGCGTACCATTGGTGGTACTCATAAAGATCCGTTTTCCTTTCACCACATCAGGCGTAAAGTCAAAGGGAGAATTTCCCAAATCAAAACCTTCTACCGTCTTTCCCCCACGCTCGCCGACTCGGATCCGTAATTCTGGTGGATGCGCTTCGCTTACCCGTAAAAGCTCGTCAAGATCGGAAAATACTTGCACTCCTTCGGCTCCCGCAGCAAGGGCTGTGGCGATCGTAGTAGTTGCTCGCAAAATATCAACGGCGATCGCGCAGTCTGGAATCCCTTCAGTCGGAACTAACTCAGGGGTGTGATAAACAAAGATTTTCATTTACGGATCTAATGGTTGAGCTATCTACTATAAATTAAACTCTATGATCGTTTGTTTTGCAAGTTGGCAAAGACAAGAAGGGCTGAATTGCCTTGATTTTTCGATTATTTCCGCACGTTACAATTAAGTAGCTAAGTATCTAGGCGCAATTAAATATAAAACCCCAAAAGCTGAAGCGCACGCTGCGCGTGCGCTTCAGCTTTTGACTCTGGTTTTTACTTATGCCCAGCTACTTAGGCATAAATAAACTTAAAACCTAGAAGAGCGTACCGCCCGCGTAGCGGGCGGTACGCTCTCTGGTTTTGTTTTTTAATTATGCTGATCTACTGCTGAACTACTTAGGATCTTTAGGAAAAGTTAGTTATGGACTTTAGTGCCGCCTTACCAATTTTTGCAATTACCTTACGTGAAGGCGTAGAAGCTGCCCTCGTGGTGGGAATTGTCATGGCATATCTCAAAAAAGCCGATCGCAGTGTACTCAATCCTTGGGTGTTTGGTGGCATTGCTACAGGTGTATTGGCGAGCTTTGTCGTAGGTATATTACTAAACTGGTTTTTAAAACAGGTCGAAGGTACTGATCCCGCTCAAGCTGCTTTTTACGGGCAATTGTGGCAGGGGATTTTAGGGCTTACAGCGATCGCGATGTTAAGTTGGATGTTGGTCTGGATGACTGAAAATGCCAAGGCTCTGAAAGGGGAAATCGAGGGGAAAATCGGTAAAGCGATCGCGAATGAACAAACAGCGGGTTGGGCGGTGTTTGTACTGATTCTCATTGCGGTATTGCGCGAAGGTTTTGAAGTGGTCATCTTTATTTCGGCAAAGTTGCAAGGCGGAGTCGTCCCGATTGTTGGGGCGATCGCGGGCTTAGTTGGAGCTGTGGCGATCGGAATTGCCCTATTTCAATTTGGAATTCGGATCGATCTAAAAGTATTCTTTCAAGCTATGGGAGTTTTCCTGTTACTTATCGTTGCAGGGCTAGTCATCAGTGCGATCGGACATCTCGATAGGGCGATCGCTGCCTATGCCGAACTCTCACGGACTTCTATCTGTTTTCCTGCATCTTCTACTGCGGAAATGAGTTCTTGCTTGCTAGGTGGTTTGGTTTGGGATGTGCATGATGTGCTGCCCGATAAAGAATTTCCAGGAATATTACTTAAAGCGATGTTTGGTTTTCGCGATCGCTTATTTTTAGGACAAGCGATCGGCTATTTCACTTTCCTATTCTCTGCGGGATTTCTCTATTTCCAAAGCCTCACCGTCAAGCCTATGCAGAATGTTAAGTAATCCCAAAGATGAGTGGCGGCGTTTCGCGCCGCTACTCATCTTTGGGATGGGGCGGCGCTTCGCGCCGCCCATAGACTTATTTCAAAACTCTAGTGGCATTAGCGATCGCCGCTAAAGCCACACCAACATCGGCAAAAACTGCTTCCCACATCGTTGCCAAGCCGAAAGCCCCAAGTACGAGGAATATAGCTTTCACTGACAATGCGAAAATGATATTCTGCCAGACGATGCTATGGGTTTTACGGGCAATTTGAATCACTTCGGCGATCTTGGTCGGAGAATCATTCATAATCACGACATCCGCCGTTTCAATCGCCGCATCGGAGCCCAAACCTCCCATGGCAATACCGACATCCGCCCGAGCGATTACAGGCGCATCATTGATGCCATCGCCCACATAAATTGCTTTCTCTGATTTGCCTAATTTACTGAGAATCTTCTCGAAGGCATCGACCTTTCCTTCAGGCAACAGTTCCGCAATGTAGGAATCGAGCCCTAACCTGCCTGCAATATCGGCAGCTACACCATTGTTATCACCAGAGAGCATAATCACTTGCTTGATGCCGATTTTGTGCAGATTTTGGATTGCCTCGATCGCATCGTCTTTGATTTCATCCGCAGCAATAATGTAACCTGCATATTTTGTATCCACAGCAAGATGCACCACGCTACCTGATACTTTACAGGTGTCGTGGGCAATACGCTCTTGATGGAGGAGGCGATCGTTGCCAGCAATTGTCAAGCGATCGCCAAGCATCGCCCGAATCCCATGCCCAGCAATTTCTTCGTAATGAGAAACCTTGGTTAAATCCAATTCTCCTTTGTAGGCTTCCTTAATTGATTGAGCGATCGGATGGGTCGATTGGGCTTCGATATGACCTGCAATAGATAGTAATTCATCTTTGCTAAAGCCCTGTGCGGGGACGATCTGCGTTACTTTAAAAGTCCCCTTGGTTAGAGTTCCCGTCTTATCGCAGACAACCGTTCTTACATCGTTTAAGACATCTAAGAATGTCGAACCTTTGATGAGAATGCCGCGCTTAGCAGCCCCACCTATACCACCAAAATAGCCAAGGGGAATGCTAATCACCAGACCACAAGGACAAGAAATCACCAAAATGACTAGGGCGCGGTATACCCATTCAGCTAGGGTTGCCTTGGGAATGAGCAGTGGTGGAACGATCGCGATCACTAAGGAGATAAATACTACAATCGGCGTATAGAGTTTGGCGAATTTGGTAATTAATTTCTCAGTTTCCGCCTTTTTGCTACTGGCATTTTCCACTAAGTCGAGAATTTTGGCGATTGAGGATGATCCAAATAACTGGGTGACTTGAATATCTAAAATGCCAGTTTTATTGATAGTTCCTGCAAGGGCAACATCACCGACTCCTACAGAACGCGGTACGGATTCACCCGTGAGTGTTGAAGTATCTATTTGAGAAGTTCCCACAATCACGATGCCATCAAGGGGAATCTTTTCGCCTGCGGTAACTGTAATGATGTCGCCGATCTGGACTAGATCGGGGGAAGTCTTCGTAATTACACCATCAACTTTAAGGTTGGCATAGTCGGGACGGACTTCTAAAACCGCTTTAATCGATCGCCTTGAGTTGCCTACCGCATAGTCTTGGAAGAGTTCTCCTACTTTAAAAAACAACATTACACCGACAGCTTCAGGTAATTGATGAATGGCGATCGCCCCCAATGTGGCGATGGTCATCAAGAAGTTTTCATCAAAAATTCTACCCTTCAAAATGTTTCTGCCAGCAGTCATTAGCACGTTCCAACCGCTTAATAAGTAGGCAGGAATCAGAATCAAATACTCTGCCAAGGCATAGGGCGTATTATGCAGTTGCTCGTTGTAAATGGAACCAATCAAAAACAGGACAATCACCACAAGCAGGGGAATAGCTTCTTTTTGGAGATCGAATTCCTCAGAACCATGACTATGATCATGTCCGTCATGCCTATCATGGTCATGCTCATGACTGTGATTAGGCCCGTGGTTTTTAGAGCTTTGAGGGTGGTGCGCACCTTCGTCATGGGCGTGATTATGGCTCTTAGAGCTTTTAATCGGCTCGTCACCGCAACAATTTTTCCCCATACCTATGCCTGAATACTTGAACAACTATTCAATAGATTAGCAGTAAACTTGTGTAATACCAAGTTAAGAAATGGCGTAGCCATTTCTTAACTTGAAAACCATTACTAGGTTTAGTTTTTACTCCCTTCCCACCAAAAAAAATAGACATCAAAACCCAATAATTAGCGTTGCGGCGCTTTGCGCCGCAACGCTAATTATTCACTGGGAAAGGAGTAATTCACAAAAGTGTGACAACACTTTTGTGAATTGGTATAAATGGGTGTTAAGTGTCGGAAGCAAGCCTAATTATGGCGATCGCTTAGCGATCGCCATAATTGGGCTTTAAGACTCAACTTCTTGCAAATGGTCGGCAACTTCTCGGTAGAGATTGACAATATGCTCGTCTGCAAGGCTGTAATAAACATTGCGCCCTTCCTTGCGGTATGTGACTAATCTCGCCGATCGCAAAATCCGCAGTTGATGGGATACCGCCGAATCGCTCATTTTCATGGCGATCGCCAAATCGCAAACACATAATTCCTGTTGGGCTAGAGCCGATATGAGGCGCAGTCGATGGGGATCGGACAACACCGCAAAAAAATCTGCCATTTGTTGAGCTTGTTTGAGAGCGACTAGATCAGACTGGCAAGCAGCTACTTTATCTAAATGCACCAGATGAATTTCACAGTTTGGCGCATCATCAGTTTTTGCAGACTGGTTTTTGGCAGACTGTGTTTTCGATTTGGCTGGCATGGCAATAAAATTTGATAATAATTTGATAATAATTTAATTATAAAAATTGATAATCATTTTCAATTTTAATCTTAACTTAGGTGATCGCCTAAGTAGCTGGGGATAACGAAAAAACAGAGCCAGAATCTGTAGCGCACGCGCAGCGTGCGCTACAGATTTTGAGGTTTTATATTTAATTGCGTCTAGCTACTTAGGCTAGGACTTACAGCAATTATCAATCAAACGAACCACAAGGAAATTTTTGAAAGCGTTGCAAAGCAACGCTTTCAAAAATTTCCTTGGTTTGGGTTTGAGCGCAATGCACTGTAAACTCCAAAGTGAGAAGAGGAGTACGGCGTAGTTCTCTTCTCGCTTTGGAGTTTTAAGGTTATTCATTTTAGCCACTTATACCAATTCACGTACCAATTCACGAAAGTGTGACAACACTTTTGTGAGTTAAAAACCAAACCTAGTAAGGGTTTGAAAAACTAAAAATGGTGTAGCCATTTTTAGTTTTGGTATTACTACCCTAATCGCTGCATAATAGAAATAAAACCAATGAAGATGATCCTGTAAGTTAAGTGGATTGTCTCGGTTAAACAGAGCAAGCAATTGAGTTAGCAATGCATTTTATTGACCGCGTTACGATACAAGTGAAGTCTGGAGATGGTGGTGATGGGCTAGTCGCATTTCGCCGCGAGAAATATGTACCTGCGGGTGGTCCAGCAGGTGGCAATGGCGGTAATGGTGGCTCGGTGATTTTGCAGGCAACAACGGATCTGCAAACCCTCTTAGATTTTCGCTTTGAGAATATCTTTAAGGCTGAAAATGGCGAACGTGGTGGTCCTAGTAACATGACGGGTCGCAAGGGCAACGATCGCGTGATTAAAGTTCCCATCGGTACGGTGGTCATGAATGAGGAGACGGGCGAAGTTCTGGGCGATCTCACTGAGGTGGGGCAAACCCTATTTGTGGCAAAAGGCGGTAAAGGTGGACTGGGAAATAAATATTTCTTGAGCAATCAAAACCGCGCTCCTGACTACGCCTTACCAGGGCTGCCAGGAGAAGAACTCACCCTATATTTGGAGTTAAAGCTGATCGCGGAAGTGGGGATCATTGGTTTGCCCAATGCTGGTAAATCGACGCTGATCTCCGTTGTATCGGCAGCTCGTCCTAAAATTGCTGATTATCCCTTCACTACGCTTGTCCCCAATCTCGGTGTAGTGTCTAAGCCATCGGGCGATGGGATCGTTTTTGCGGATATTCCTGGGTTAATTGAAGGCGCATCTGACGGGATTGGTTTAGGGCATGACTTTTTGCGTCATGTCGAACGCACAAAGCTGCTCATTCATCTGATCGATGTCACCCAAGAGGATCCTCTAAATGCCTATCACACCATTCAAGAGGAGTTAGAGGCTTATGGTCACGGCTTAGCGGATAAGCCTCAAATTGTAGCACTGAATAAGATCGATGCGATGTTGCCTGAAGATGTGGAGGCGATCGCTGCGCAGTTCGATTTTCCGATTCTCTCCATTTCGGCTGCCTCGAAAAAGGGACTAGATAAGCTGCTGCAAGGGGTCTGGAAGCTATTGGAGCAGTTCGATCTTGACAATCCCTAATAATCCCTAATTCATAAAGTCGGTGCATCGCACCGACTCTAATACCAATTCACGAAAGTGTTGTCATACTTTTGTGAATTAAAAAACAAACCCAGTAAGAATTTATACCAAAGCTCAAAATGGCGTAGCCATTTTGAGCTTTGGTATAAATTCTTTTCTTTTTTATTTGAACATGAAGAAATTGCCAAAAGCGGCGAGGGTAGTTATTTTTTTGTTGGGCATATCCGTTTCGTACAGACTAAACAATCCAAAGTTTTGCTGTTTGGTGGCGTTTCCGATGACGGGTTTGAGTGCTACTTTGCCTTGTGAGATCACAAACTTGCAAGACTGCTGAACGGCGATCGGGATATTGTCACCCGCACAAAGGGAGTTTTTCCCCGTTTCGGAAAATTGCTCAGTGGCATATTCGACGTAGCGCTCTTTGCTGGGATTGGTGGTTGCCATGATCCCAGCGATCGCGATACCCACAATTAAAACTGTTTGTAATTTCATTTTGTAATTTCATTTTGTAATTGCATAATGGCAATCGAAAACTATTTCATAATTGGCGCGATCGCTTCTTGGCTGATTTGGCAAATTTCCCGATGACAATGACCGTTGCTAGCGACGATTGTTCCCCATTGGCGTAGTTCGAGATTGTTGTAAGACAGCAGGGATAGATCGGAATGGGTGAGTTGTCCGCCTGCTTCTGTGAGAATGATTTCGGGAGCGCAGTAGTCCCAATCCTTAGGGGCAGATTTGCCTGAGACCGAGATATAGACATCGGCATGACCCGATGCGATCGCTGCAAATTTACCGCCAATGCTACCAACGGCAATTTCGGCTGCTTTGGGTAGTTGGTGGAGAATGTTTTCTAGTTGGTAGTTGCGGTGGCTGCGGCTGGCGACCACTACCATTTCGGTGAGGGCGATCTTGTTGGAAACTCTGATCGGTTGCTGCAAGCCGTCCCTAGTCTCGATATAGGCTCCGTTACCTAATATCCCCTGAAATAGACGATCTTGGGCGGGGGTTGCTACGAGTCCGAGTACGGGACGCTGGCGATAGGTTAAGCCAATATGTACGGCAAATTCGTTGGTGCGGCGAATAAAGTCACTTGTGCCATCCATCGGATCGATTATCCATACCCATTCATGATCGAGGCGATCGATATTATCCTCAGTTTCTTCACTGAGGTAGGCAAAGTTATCCGTGCCAAAGGTTTGCTTTAGCTGGCTCAAGATGAAATCATTAGCCGCTAAATCGGCGGAGGTGACGTTGCCTTCTTCACCACCTTTGAAGGTGATTTCTAGGTCTTGAGGCTCTTGGTAATACTTCATCAGAATATCTCCTGCTCCCCAAGCGATCGGGCGAGTCAGTGACATAATTTCGTTTAAATTCAGCATCTTGAATTTTGGTGAAGCTAATGATTTGTACTATAGCGTAACCAAATACAAAAAAGACATGAAAGTCCTTATGGGAGATATCCATACTGTTAATCTCATGATTAAAAAAACAAAACATGAGGGGGTAAAGCTTGGGAGGTATCAGGTTTCATTCTGTCAATCTCGCAGTTGATAATATTTTAAAACCTGTGAGATTGATCGCTTGTTCGTAGCGTGTAATCAGTTTTTGTTGGAGTTGCTATGAAAAGCGAAAAAGTACAGGTTAAATCTCATGAAGATTTTTTGATTGATTCTCTCAAAGATCCTGAGGAGTCTGCGGCTTATGTGTTTGCTGTTTTAGAGGAGGAGAAGCCTGAGATTGAATTGTTACCTTTATGTTTAGGTCATGTGGCGATCGCATTGGGTGGTGAGGGCGATCGGCAATGGGTGAAAGATTTTGGCGCAAGTGATAAAAGTCAAGTGGTGTATGAGTTGGCAACTTGGTTGGATAGTTTGGGGCTAAAATTGACGGTAAGTGTCAAGAAATTGGAGCAAGCATGAAATTTCAAGTTATTCTTGAGCCAAGTGAGGATCTAGGCTTTACGGTTTATGTGCCTTCTTTGCCAGGTTGCGTCAGTGAAGGGGACTCAGTTGAGGAAGCGCTCGAAAATATTCAAGAGGCGATCGCGCTTTATCTCGAACCTGTTGAGGATGATTTGCTGATGTCTGAACGAGCGATGCTTCAGGAAGTTGAAGTATGAGCAAGGTTCCAAATTTGCCCTATGATCGCATTATCAATGCTTTACAGAGAGATGGCTGGATTGTAGTTCGTCAGAAGGGAAGCCATATCCGTCTTCAAAAACGGACGGTTGATGAAACGCTAAAAATTACGGTTCCTGCTCATCGTCCAGTCAAGAGATCTACGCTGTCACATATTTTAAAACAGGCAAGAATAGATCTAGATCGGTTTCTTGAGCTTTTGTAATCGACAATGTGTGAAAGATTTTGGTGCAAGTGATAAAAGTCAAGTGGTGTATGAGTTGGCGGCTTGGTTGGATAGTTTGGGATTACAGTTGACTGCATCAGTTAAGTGAAATTTACAAGATACAAAAGCGAAATCTGCAAAACAAGCCATTTTAAAAATTAGCTCCTCATATCTGAGTAAGCTAGAATTTAAGAGGATATTTAAGACAAGAAAATAAGTTAAAACTTTTATAACAGAGTTTAACCATCTATTTTATTTGGTTAAAGCCTAACTTGAATTGAAATTTAATCAGCAATCTAAATTATTAAGAATAAAAATAAAGATGGAATTTTCAAAAGGATCGGAATGGAGAAAGTGGGATCTGCATATTCATACTCCTGCATCATTTCATTGGAATGGGGGGAAGCGCTTCTATGAAATGGAAGACGCAGAGAAGAATGCGGAATTAACGAAACTCATAGAGAAGATCAATCAATCTGATGTCGAAGTGTTTGGCATTATGGATTACTGGACTTTTGATGGTTATTTTGAATTAACTAAGTTTCTAGATCAGAATCCACATTTAAAGCGTAAGACTATCTTGCCTGGAATCGAACTTCGGATTGAGTGTCACGCACCTTTTCGTTTGAATATCCATTTTCTGCTGTCAGACAAATTAACACATCAAAATCTATTGGATTTTAAGGCTTCATTACTAATACGCATAGGAGCGAATAAAAGACCACTTTCAGATGAAGCATTAACTCAATTCGCAAAAACCTTGGATGATAGCAAAGCTAGAGCGCACGGCTTTAGTAATCACCAAAATGATGAAAGAAAGTGTTTAGAACTGGGTAGTAAAACTGCTGAAGTTATACGTGACTGTTTGCAGGATGCTCAGAGACTCTTGCCAGAAGGAACATGTCTTATTATTCTTCCATATGGTACATCTGATGGATTATCAAAACTTGATTGGGAAAGATATCCTCAAGATGATAATTACTTCATGCAGTCTGCTCATGCTTTTGAGACAAGAGATTGTGATGAGATTGAACTATTTCTTGGGATTGAAACAGACCAAAATAAAAAATACATAGCAAATTTTATTAAAACTATGGGTGGGAAGCCCAAGCCTGTTGTTTCTGGTAGTGATGCTCATAAGGTTGCTGACTATGGTGTTTACCCAAGTAATAGAATGACATGGATTAAAGCCGATCCAACTTTTGAAGGTTTAAAATATACGATATATGACCCTTCTGAGAGAGTTCGGATCGGGCAAAAAAATCCTATTCTTGAATTTCCAAAACCGTATTTTTCGCAGATTAAAATCCAATCTACACAAATTTTCCCAAAATTGCTCAACAAAAAAATTAGCTTTACTGACACTAATCTAGAACTTAATTCGGGATTAATAGCTATTATCGGTGGTAGGGGGACAGGTAAAAGTCTATTGCTGGATGCCATTGCTAAAACTTTCAACAAGAAAAAAAATAAAGATAGAACCGATGAAATTTCTATGCAGGGTGACTTTTCAGTAACCTACGCTAAAAATACTGGTGAAACTGAAGAGTTTCGGATTGGTGGGGAATCCGAAATAATTTATTTGCACGTTCATCAAAGAGAAGTTCAAGATATCGTCAAAGATCCAGAATTTCTTAGCGACGCAATTTTGGAAATGTTAGGAATTTCCTTGGTTGGAGAAAATCTTTTGGATCAAGAAGAAGATATTGACGATATACTACGCCAGATTAAAGAATGTAAAGTTTGGCTAAATAAACATCCTAGAGATGACAGCCAAGCAATTATCGACCGTCGTACTCAACTTATTTCAACTATAACTACAGAGAGTAATAGACAGATGATAGAGAGTTATGCAAATAATATCTCTTCGACTAAAGCTAATGAAAAACACACTAACCGACTAACCCGTCTTAAGACAAAACTAGATAGCCTTGCAATCGAGATCAATAGTGAAATTCGATCTGTTAACGATGAATTAAGTGAGTTTTTCATTCCAATTGTTGATTTTTCTTCGCAAGTCTCATCTATTCAGGAGGCTGTATCATCTTTAACTGAAATGACTACTAATTTAAAACTTAGTAATATTCGAGTTCAGGAGAGTTTAGAGCAAGAAAAAATTGAGGGAGATCCCATTACTTTACTTCAAAAGGTGGAAGAGTACCGTTCTGAAATAGAGAAAGAGAAAGAAACTATACATCAAATTGATACAAAATGGGGTCAACTACAGTCTCTGGTCGAAAAAAGAAATGCATATGTTAATCAGCTAGATATAAGATTTAATCGGTTAGTTTCCCACGTTAAAGATAAATGGGTTGAAAAGTCAGAAGGTAGATCCGAGTGGGTTGATCAGCAAAAAAAATTAATTAAAGACCTTCTTCAACCAATTAGTATCCACGGAGAGATATATTTTGATGAGTCTAAATTCTATGAACACGTAAAATCTTGTTTGAATCTTACAAAATTTAGAGCCAGACAAGATTCTTCTCCTCTAGATAGAATTAAAAGCATGATTCCAGTAGATAGCTATGAAGCCTATAAGCTTCTCATCAGTAATCAACCTGTTATTTGGTTTAACGCTCAAAGCCCATCCACGTTAGACGATTTTTTAGAACAGGAAGATTACTTTAATCAAGATGGAATCGATAGGCTTTTAACTCTTCTTTTCTCCGAATCAGAAAGGCAAAAATATCTCAAGGTTCTTGCCAGAATTAAGTATGATGACAAAAGTCCAGAAGAGTTGTCTATTGGTCAGAGAGGGACTCTTTATCTTTGCTTAAAGCTTGCGACTGAATCCTTCTTCGATCCAATTATTATCGATCAGCCAGAAGACGATCTTGATAATGATTTCATAATGAAGCGTCTTGTTCCTATCTTTACAACAATCAAAAAATATCGCCAAATTATCATCGCTACACATAATGCGAACTTAGTCGTAAATGCCGATGCAGAGCAAGTGATTGTCGCAGACAATAAGTCTGAGAATTTGTCGTACTTTAGTGGTTCTCTTGAAAGCTCAAAAATTAGAGAGAGAATATGTGATGTTCTCGAAGGTGGCAAGGAAGCATTTAGAAAGAGAGAGCAAAAATATGGTTTCAAATAATTCTTGCGATCGCCCTTTATGGCAAAAGTGCGCTAATGAAGCGATTCATAAACTCTGCCAAAGCCTAACAGATTCAATCCAAACACGCCTATTCACAGGAGAACAAACTACCCAAGAACTCATCGCTAAAATCAATGCTGGGCTATCTGAAATGTAAGACAGGAGAAATAAAATGAATACTTCAACAATTGCCCCACTTACCACATTACCCAAAAATCTTCCCCTTGATGGCGCGATCGCTATAACACTACAAGACGGAGTAATGATCTTTCGCGCATCGCAAAACATCCAACAACGCATCGAAAGCTTACTCGACAAACGAGCAGAAACTCCACTCACTGAAACAGAAGAACAAGAATTAGATGATTTTGAGGCGATCGATGATTATCTCAGTTTTGTAAATCGGATGATTCGCAATAACTTCTTACTCGAAAACATCGCCAAAACTCAGCCAGAAATCCAACATGGCGCGTAACATAACCGAAACCATCAAAGCCCAAGTTCGCGATCGCGCAAATGGACTGTGCGAATATTGTCATGCTGTAGAAAAATGGCAATTCGTTCAATTCACCATCGATCATGTCCTGCCAAAATCTCAAGGCGGTACAGATAATCTTGATAACCTTGCCCTTGCTTGCTTCCATTGCAATCGCCAGAAGTACACAAAAAATACTGCCCTCGATACCAAAACAGGAATAGAAACTCCTCTATTTAATCCCCGTAGCGATCGCTGGCAAGATCATTTTGTCTGGTCTAACGATAAACTGAAATTATTAGGCACAACCCCAACAGGACGCGCCACTGTGAAAGCTTTAGACTGTAACCGCGATCGCCTAATTAGCATTCGGATTGCAGACATAGCCATCAACCGCCATCCCCCAATTGACGATCCGATTGAGTAGCAAAATAACCATGAAAGACTATCACATCAATATTTTTTACAGCGAAGAAGATGGGGCATATATTGCCGATATCCCTGACTTGAAATATTGCTCAGCGATCGCAGAAACTCCACAGCAAGCGCTCCATGAAGTAATTCTTGCTAAAACTGCATGGTTAGAAGCAGCAAAGGCAGAAAACAAAACAATACTCGTGCAAACGGACTATGCGAATATTGTCATACTGTAGAGAAATGATAGTTCTTTCCCTTTAATGTCGATCTATAGCAACGTAAGAGATGGTAACTTTGTTTGATTTGTCTGACTTGTTTGATTTAATAATTGCCGTATATTTTTCTATCATTTCTGAAAGTCGCTAATCGGGAAATATTTGCGAACTTAGACCTAGAAACACCCGCTAGAGTGAAGATATACCTCTACTTTCTAGGTTTAAGCATTATCATAGGATATACATTTCATTTTTGTTAGCGATACCAAGTCACTTTAGGTGAGATGAAACTTAAGAAGAGCAGAACTCAATCCCCACAAGGTTTTGCCTTTAAGGATCGTCTTGCTGTGTTTAAGTTGGTAAATAGCTAAGCATAAGTAAACTTAAAGCCTAGAAGAGCGTACCGCCCGCTCTCTGGTTTTGGTTTTTAATTATGTTGAACTGTTTACGAGCATGTTGCTAGAGAATCAATTCCTTAGCGGGGCGTTGTTGCATGAATAAAAAGAAGACAAAAGAATAGAGAATATTAGGATAGATAATTAACTAACAACAGAACAGGAGACAGGTTTAGCAAGTTGAATCATGCGATTAA
>NZ_ALWB01000030.1 GCF_000332215.1 Pseudanabaena biceps PCC 7429 | reverse complement strand
CGGCGCTTCGCGCCGCAACTCTCTATTGGGTTTGATTTGTTTTCTCTTGCGTTGCTATCGCAATCAATTCTATGGATTAAGATTTGTTAAAATTTTGTTAAAATCAAGGGGTGATTTTAAACATTTAGGCAATCGCTGAATAATTGTTATGGCAAAGGTTGAGATTTATACATGGCGGATGTGTCCTTTTTGCATCAGAGCAAAGCATTTACTCGATAAGAAGGGGGTAAAGTACACCGAATATGTGATCGATGGCGATGAAACTGCGCGAT
This sequence comes from Pseudanabaena biceps PCC 7429, assembly GCF_000332215.1. Classification (GTDB taxonomy): domain Bacteria; phylum Cyanobacteriota; class Cyanobacteriia; order Pseudanabaenales; family Pseudanabaenaceae; genus Pseudanabaena; species Pseudanabaena biceps. Next base: position 32,534 of record NZ_ALWB01000030.1, on the reverse strand, counting down.
CGGCGATGGTTAAAAGAGGTTCCGATGGCAAACGTTCTGTGCCACAAATTTTTATTAACGATCTCCATATTGGTGGTTGTGATGCTATTCACGATTTAGATTCTCAAGGTAAGCTCGATGCTCTGCTTGCTTAAGTTTACAGATTAATGGAACTCACACTGATAAGGAGTATCCAACATCAATAGTCGCAGCATCGAGAATATAGCAATGTAATACCAATTCACGAAAGTGTGATAACACTTTTGTGAATTAAAAACTAAGCCTAGTAAGGATTTTTAAGTTATAGCTATAGTCAGTAATGTTAGGACAAAAATCAAACCCAATAGAGAGCTGCGGCGTGAAGCGCCGCAGCTCTCTATTGGGTTTGATGTCCTGACTTAAGTGAATATACCAAGTTAAGAAATGGCTACGCCATTTCTTAACTTGGTATGAGAGATAGCAAGGGAAAATCAGCCCCCCAAGGATGAGTAGCTGCACAGAGCGCAGCTACTCATCCTTGGAGGGTATGTCCTAAGTTGCTTTATGATTAATGAGAACTAATAATGCCTTTAAGCTGAAGTTGCCTTAATAAAACGTGAGTTCGGGATAATTTGAAACGGGCTTGGAGAAAGGGTTTGCTACGCAAACCCTTTCTCCAAGCCCAAAAGTAAAAGCCTTGCTACGCAAGGCTTTTACTTTTGGACTTTTAAAACTTGCCAGCTTAATCCGAACTGACGTTACTTAGTAATTAAACGTGAGTTCGACGAACTAAAAGCAAGCAGGATGGAGAGCAGGCAAGCCTTTGACCAGAAGATCCAAAGCAGGTTTAGTCTCACAATAGGAATAAGCAACCAAACCAGCCAAAAGGTTAACGAGAAAATTGAAAATACTGCGATGTCTTGAATACTCAATCCGAGAAATGTTTTTTAGTTGATCATTGACCGCTTCAATAATTGCTCAGTTGCGAAGCAAAATCTTATCGATTAGCTTGACCAGACAGTTTTTCATTTTTTCTCACGCTTGGTAATCAGCTGTAAACCCTGCTGATACAACTACTCAAATAGTTTTTGGGAAATATAGCCACAGACATCAATTACACAGACATCAATAAAGATATCCCTGTCACTTCCCCTTTGCGTGTATGCAGGAAACAGCAGAGCAACATCAATATCCAAGGCATTAACTCCACAAATCTTGTATAACTTACCAAGTGGGGGAAAGCCTTTCGCCAAAACCGTATGACGGTAATTTTAATATATTTGATGTTGCAAAGAGAATTTCGATACTACAGGTTTATTACAGGTTAATATTTATTAAGTAAGTGGTTCAGCATAATTAAAAACCAAAACCGTAGAGCGTACTGTCCACTATGCGGGGGATACACTCTTCTAGATTTTATTTTACCTATGCCTAGCTACTTAGCAATACAAAAATCATTCTGAATTATTCTCAAGAGATTATGAAATATTGGCAATTAATTACAAGTATCGTCTTATCTATATTCGTGTTTTTAATGCCATTGCCCGTTCAAGCTGCCAGTTCTTCTAGCGTTACTCGCTCAATTTTAAATGCGGTAGGTGGTGAAGACTTCTCTGGTAAGAATCTAATTCGTGCTGAGTTTACTAGCGTTACTTTAAAGAATGCTAATTTTACTAACGCTGATTTGCGTGGGGCTATTTTTAATGGCGTGTTATTGGATGGAGCGAATTTGCATGGGAGCGACTTTAGTTCGGGTATAGCTTATATTTCTAGATTTAAAAATGTCGATCTCAGCGATGCGGTCCTTAATGATACCAATATGTTGCGCTCGACCTTTGATAATGTTGAGGTAACTGGTGCTGACTTCACAAATGCATTGTTAGATATCCAACAACTAAAAAAACTTTGTATTAATGCATCGGGTACTAACTCTAAAACAGGTGTAAGTACTCGCGAATCTTTGGGATGTCCATAAAAAAACTCAAATAAGAAAAACTCAAATAATCAAGGATACCCTTACTTAATTTGAGTTTTTCTTATTTCTTATTCTAAGGGTTCAACAGATACTCCTCGGATGATTCTTGAAAGCTCAGATTTCTCATCGACGGATACTCTGGTTGGCGAACCACTTAAAATTCTCTCAAATCCTTGGAATGAATCCTTAATCTGCGCGCCTTGATCGGTGATGATATATTCACGAATGCGGCTGTCATGGCGCGATCCCCGCATCTTAAAGACATTGACTGCGCGGGACATTTGTCCACGAATTTCTACATATTGCAACAGAATAATTGTGTCTGTGATCGTAGAGATATGGGATTCCGTAATTGAATGCGACCCCATGAACTGATCGGTTGTATTTGTGAATAAACCAGTGATCTCTTCTTGCTTAACATAGCCCGTTAAGCCAATTACAAATTGTCTAAAAGTATTATTACTTACACCTCTTGCCAAGGCTGAGAGAGAATCGATCGCAATGCGGGATGGCTTAAAGGACTCGATTTCAGATTTGATTACTTGTAGATGATCTTCTAGCCCAGAGGATTCAGGGTAAACACAGATAATTTTTAATAAACCCGAACTCTCCCACTTGTCAAAATCAGTTCCCCAAGAAGAAGCATTACGGGTAAGCTGCTGGCGAGATTCCTCATAGGCAAATAAAATTGCGCGTTCACCATTTTCGCAGCCGTTTTCAATAAACTTGCTTACCATTAGGGTCTTACCAGTACCTGTTGCCCCTGTGGTTAAAATAATTGAATCCTTAAAGTAGCCACCGCCACACATCTCATCAAGGGTTGCAATCCCAGAAGAAACTCTTGTATTGGAGGATTTTTGAGTAAGGCGCATAGCTCCCAAGGGAAATATATTGATCCCCTTACTGGTCATTGTAAAAGGAAATTCGCCTTTCATATGAGTGGTTCCACGGAGTTTTAGGATTTCCGCTGTTCGGTGGCGACGTTCTCCATCGAGGACATTTCTTAAAATAATTACATTATCGGAAACAAATTCTTCTACCCCAAATCTTGCTACGGGACCATATTCCAGCTCGCGCTCGGTGGTCATGACTGTGGTAACACCTAAGGATTTTAGTCTCGCAACAATACGAAAAATTTCGCGACGGACTAGACCTAAGGAATCGTATTGCTGGAAGATCGCGGTCATGGAATCGATCGAGATCCGCTTTGCTTTGTATTTAATGATGGCGTATTGAATCCTTTCGATCAGCGCGGAAAGATCGAAATCTCCCACTACTTCTTGCCCTTCAGGATCGGGAGAAGCATCAAGAATAAATAATCTACCTTGATCGATGAGTTCTTGGAGATCCCAGTTAAAGCTATGGGCATTTTTAATAATGTCAGAAGGAGATTCTTCAAAAGTAACAAATACCCCATGCTCGTCTAGCCCCGTGATGCCGTTGTAGAGAAACTGCATTGCTAGTAGCGTTTTTCCAGTGCCAGATGTACCACTTACAAGCGTGGATCGCCCCTTGGGTAGCCCACCATGGGTGATGTCGTCTAGCCCCTCAATCATGGTGCGTAGTTTTTGGACACCTAGCTCTTGCCTTTTATTATCGGTATTGATGTTGTTATTGTTTTCGATGGGTGAGCTAGTCATTGCCAATTAATTCCTCATATAGTAGATCTAGTCCGATTAATACTTTCTCTCGGTCGGACAAGTCGCCAATAATTTTTCTAACTGGGGGAGGTAAAACCTTTGCTAAGGTTGGCGTAGCGAGGATTTTATCTTCTTCAGCTAGTTGTGGATTTTTAAGCACATCAATGACCTTCAATGTATAAACTCCTTGAAACTCTTTCTCAAGGATATCGTTGAGCATTTTCAGCGCCCTCACCGAGTTTGGCGTGTTGCCTGCGACGTAGAGTTTTAGGACGTAGGTTTTACGAATCATTTCATTAATTTGGGTTGCTTCGGCTATTTATAACGTATCTCTTAAACTTCTACAGAATAAATCTTTGCATTGCTTCCTGTGCTTTGGATGGATATTTGGATGAATATAAATACAGATATGAACAAAGTGTAGACAAAATATATGTAGAGTTTCAAGATTGCTGAAAATTCAAACAACCTTAGATTTGTGAATATTTATAGAGAGGTGTTTGAGGCAAGATGGTTTCTCAATGGTTTCTCAGTGGAATTAAAGCCAAGCTAAAGATGTATTAAGATCGCGGAATCGAGCGGCGGTATAGCTCGCAGAGGTGAGCAATCATGTCGATTAGCGTGATGCGATAGTCCAGTAAGATTTCATCATTTCGACCCTCTAGTCTTAATTGCTTGGCAAATTCGTCCATTAGTTCCATATGAATTTCTAGAACTTGGGATACGGAGATATCGGCAAAAAATGATAAATTAACGAATTCATCAATTTTTTGATTGAGGTTGTCATTTTTTTCTAAGAAATACTCAAGGACGATCGACCGATAGATGTTCTTTAAGCGTTCAATATACTCTTTTCTATCTTCAGGAGATAGATTGCGTAGGAATAATCGTGAATCGCGTTTGTAATACACCCCCAAATACCCCAATCTTTCATTAAGCTTTTGCGCTAGTCTCTGTTGTTGGACATTTAAAGATTCTGATGCGGCAGTATATGGAATGTTGACGAAGACTTGATGTTGAATTTGTGGCGAGATCTTAATAAAAGTGGCGATCGCCTGATCGATAATAATTGGTAGATCTTGGAGCTGATCGCGGTGAATGCTGATACTAGCTCGGTAAAAGTCTTTTGATTCGCTGTATTCATAGGGAGGTTCGCTTTGTTCGTACAGATCTTCTAGAACTAGTATGGTAGGTATGAAAATATTTAACTTACCGAGGCGATCGAAGACAGCCTCAATATCTCTCCTGATATCTTTAAATATAACTAGACAATCTTGGGCATTTTGAGTTTTTGTTAGTAAACTTACAATTGCTTCAACATCTGAAACCACCGTAAAGGTGTATCGCTCCTCAGGTAAAAAGATGGCAAGGGTAGATTTAGTTTGGTTGACATTTGCTTCTGCCACCAAACAGCATACTTGTAGATTGGACAACACAGGCACTGGCTATTGGTGGTTGGAATGGCTGGGACTTTATCTTAATCTTTATTTTCGCACTTAAATAGCGAAATCATGTGAAATTGATGATTGAACTATATATATAAATTTATAGACTGTTAACGATGAATAGCACTTACTAAAAATGACCCGTAAGGGTTTTAGCATATGGACTCCCTCATCTTAAATCAATCTTTAGAGATATATGGACAGTCGCTAGTCGCTATTTGCCGACTGCCCACTGATGTCTCCGAAGCATTAGCCTTGCTTAAAAAAGGATGGTCTAATGTTGTAGTGCTCGATCACAACGATCTGCCACAAGGATTATTTAATGCAAGATGTTTGCTAAATTGGCAATCTGAATCGGTTAGTTTCTCGTTTGTTGCACCATCGATCGCGTTAGAAGACATTGATCTAGAGCCATTGCCTGCGATTTCGATGGCGATGACGATCGCTGATTTTTTGCAAAGAATTTCGCAATATCGGCATTCCGCTGAAGTTTGGGCTTTGGTAGATACCAAGGGCAAATTCACTGCTCTTCTCGAAGTCACGAAATTACTGCGATCGCTCATTCAAATTGAACAAAGTCAAAGCCCATCGATTACTTCGCTGCTATTACCCCTGATCTATCAATTGCCCTTACCTGTAATGATTAGCGATTTAGATGGGGAGATCGTGGGCATGAATGCGGCTTGGCGCAATAGTCTGCATGAAAGCTTAGCTAATATTGTCAGTTCTACAACCACTGAACTATTGCAGGAAGAGGAAGCTATGAATGCGGGATTTGCGGCTAACGATCCGCAATTGCTGCAAACTACTCCCGTAACTCACCAATTCTGCACGACCGATGGCGCATCTTTTACATGGCAAGTAATCAATGTTTCTTTACAGGGGGCTTTGCAAGGGTTAGATCTATCGATCGCCTACGATATTACGGCGCAAAAAAATCTGGCGCAAGAATTATCAGGTTTAAGTCGGGTCAAGGATGAATTCTTAACCTGCATCAATCACGAGCTGAAAACGCCATTAACCTCGGTAATTGGCATTGCTAGTTTATTGACCAACCATACTTTTGGGGAATTGAACGATCGCCAAAGCCGCTATGTAAAAATGATTCACCAAAGTGGGCGGCAACTGGTTTCGATCATTGATAATATTTTCGACCTCGCTAAGGCTGAGTCGGGGCAATTAGAGTTATATGCCGAGACGGTTTCCGTCCGAGAAGTTTGCCAAAAAAGTATTCAGCAGGTCAAGAAGCTCGTTCAACAGGATTCTACGATTTTCCGTAACTATCACTTTGAGGAAGGATGGGAACTGGATATTCAGCTCGATATCGAGCCCACAGTCCAAACTGTTTATGCCGATGAGACGCGATTGCAGCAAATGCTGGTGAGTCTTCTTTCTAATGCCTTTAAATTTAGCTTTTTGCCATCGGAATTGGTGGATGATGAGCCAGCTACGCCTCCCAAAATTGGAGTGACCGCAAAATGGTGGGAAGGTTGGTTGGCAATTACAGTCTGGGATCAAGGGATTGGGATTCCTGAGGAGAAACAGAACCTAGTATTTCAAAAATTTCAACAGGTAGAAAGTGTTCTCACGCGCCGTTTTGAAGGGACGGGTGTGAGTTTGATATTGACTAGACATTTAGCCCGTTTGCATGGTGGGGATATTACCTTTGTATCACAGGTGAATGTGGGTAGCCAGTTTACCATTCTATTACCTCCTGAGCCCAACAATCCTCATGTAAAGTTGGGACAGGATCGCCAGCTTGATATGAGTCATAGCCGTTTGGTCTTGATTGTGGAAACTTCGACTGAAGTAGTCGATTGGCTGAGAAATACTCTGACGCAGCTAGAGTATCAGGTGGTAGTTGCGCGATCGGGGACAGAAGCCCTCGAAAAAGCTCGGCGATTGCAGCCATGTTTAATTCTTTTAAGTCCCCATGTGCCGATGTTATCGGGATGGGATGTTTTAGCTTTACTCAAGGGAGATTTAGTAACGCAACATATCCGCGTGGTGATGATGAAACGCCCAGATGAACCGAAAATAGCGGTTCATCAAGCTGATGGAATTTTGCTCAAGCCACTGAAGGCAAACGAACTTAGCCACTTTTTACCCAACCATGTCCCTACGCCTAAACCTCTCAAATTTTTATACTTAAATCAGAATTTGGAAGAGTCGGTTATTGAACTATTGCAAGAGCTAGGGCATTGTCTTTTGGAGGCGGAAGACTTTGCTCAATGCGATATTTTAGCTAAGATCTGGCTGCCAGATCTATTTTTACTTGATGGCGATAATCAGTCTTTATTGCAATGTCTAGAAGATATTAGTCAGTTAGAGATACTTGCCGATTTGCCGATTTTGATCGTTACTAAATCGGCGATCGCGGAAATAAATTGGCTTCAAAAAAGATTTGCAAACTTAGATTTATATGATTGTCTAGGGCTCGATCTAGATCATTTAGATACGGCTAGAGATAAGATTTTGTTGGTTTTACATCAGTCAATCTCTAATGCCATGTGCTATGTTTTACCCCAGTCTCCGCTTGATACTCGAACCCTAGACCGCAGTCTATGATAATCTAAGTAAAAATGCAAAAACATTAGTTATATAGAGTTTGAGCCATTTCGCGGAACAAATTTGGACAGCGATCAAGCTAGATTTAGGAGATATTATTTAGATTCTGAAGGATTTTAAAAATAGATCTACTAATTTTTTAAGTATGAGTGCTGGTTATATTAACAGTTCTATTAATAACCAGTAATAATTTTTATTTGTAAATACAAAGAGTGAATTGAGTATTTGATTGAGTAATAGTACGAACTAGCAAATCTCACTATCACTAAATATTAAGCTATATATTAAGTTGTACTCAGGGAGTGCGAGTCATTATGGATCGAAAGGCTAAGTCCTTAAATACTGAAAATAAAAGTAGGACTGAAGTCATTCGAGTTGGAGTCATAAACTCCTTGAGTGACTCAAGAATTGACTTAAGGGGTGATGATCTGGGCAGCGAGACCCTCATCAAAGATGCCACCTTGATGGCGATCGCCGAAATCAATCAGTCAGGCGGCATATTAGGTCGAACCATCGAGCCCATCGTAGTGGATATTGCCCCTAACGATCAGAATATTGCCTTGCAAACAAGAGCTTTAATTACTGAACTAGAAGTTAAAAATTTATTTGGTTGCGGTACATCCTCGAATCGCAAAAGTGTTATTCCCCTGCTGGTCAAGACGCAATCGCAACTATGGTATCCCTATGGCTATGAAGGGCTAGAATGCTCGCCTAATGTCTTTTATACAGGTACATGTCCGAACCAAGTCGTCCAACCCGCCATTGATTGGCTGCTGCAACATAAGGGCGATCGCTTGTACTTAATAGGGACAGATGGTATTTATTCCCGTACGGTTAATAAGATTATTCGCGCCCAACTCAAGCTGCAAAATGGGCTTCTCTTAGGTGAAGACTATGTTCCGCGTAATATCACTAATTATCGCGATATTATTGCCAAAATCAAGCATATTGAGCCAACTACGGTAGTTATAACCCTTTCCTTAGCAAATTCTGTCGCTTTTTTGCAGCAGTATGCTGAAGCGGGAATTACGGCGGCGGAAATTCCCGTGCTTGCTTTACGGTTTACCGATTTAGAATTGCGGCAGCTATGCGATCGCCTTAGGCAAGACCATCTGGAGTTAGGGTCGATCGCGGGGCATTTGGCTAGCGCTAATTATTTTCAGAGTCTAGATACTAGTCAAAATCAAGATTTTTTGCGGAAAGTTGCCCATTGGTTTGAGGCAAGTCAAAAGCCACTGCCAGCGGTGCATGTAACGATGCAGTCCGCCTATAGTCAGGTGTTTCTATGGAAACAGGCGGTAGAGTCTGCCCAAACCTTTGATGGGATTGCGGTTCGCCAAGCCGCCTATGGTCAGAGCTTTGACTCCCCTGCGGGAAAAATTGTCTGCGATCGCAACCAACATATTTGGACAGCCTGTCGGATTGCCGAAATTTCCAATGTGGGCCATTTTGAAATTCTCTATACTATTGATCCCATTAAGCCAATGCCTTGGTTGGGTGTAGAAGATCTGCCTGCAAAGACATCAACCGTAGCGATCGAGATGCTTGCTGATATCACCCAAGGCATTCAGCAGAGTTGGCAACTCGAAAAAGATGCGCAAGATTTGGAAATGACGATCGCGGAGCTCTTAGGGCGAGGACATGGCAAGGGGCGGAATCAACTGGCTCCCGAGATCACCCGTGCGGTGATGTCGAAGTTATTTAATGCCAATCAACGTTTGCTGAAGACACAGGCGGATTTGTTAAATGTCGAAGGAGCCTTGCGGGATGCTAATGAGTTGCTAGAACAGCGCATTGAGCAGCGGACGATCCAATTACAGAAAACGATCAAGCGTCTTCAAAATGAAGCCACAGATCGACAGCAAGCGGAGATGCTATTAAGGGAAAGCCAACAAAGATTTTCGGCGATCGCTGACAATGTGCCAGGAGTAGTCTATCGAGCCGTCTTACACCCCGATGGCGAAGTCTCCATGCCCTATATCAGCCCCCGTACACAGGAAATATTTGGCATATCGGTGGAGGAGTTCACCGAGCATTTGGAATGGGTATTTGATATGGCTCATCCTGAGGATCGTGCCGAACTCAATGAGATCGTCCAAAATTCCGCTGAAGCTTTGATCACTTTCGAGCATGAGTATCGGGTTTCCAGTCTGTTTGAGAAAGTGAAATGGGTCAGAATTATTTCTCAGCCCCATCGGCATGAAAATGGCGATACAGTTTGGGATGGCGTGATTATTGATATTAGTCATCAAAAGCAAATTGAAGAATCACTTCGCCAAGCGGAGGAGAAGTATCGCAGCATTTTTGAACGGGCGATCGAAGGTATTTTTCAAGCGCAGCCCGATGGCTGCTATATCAATGCCAATCCCGCACTCGCCAATATTTATGGTTATGACACACCTAGCGACTTACTAACTAAAGTTGCAGACGATCCCTATCGTTTATTTACAGAGCCTGAGCGCTATCAAGATCTCCTACATCAGATTTCTACTAATGGTTCGGTCAATAGCTTTGAGGCTCTGGTTTATAAGAGCGATCGCAGTATCATTTGGATTTTGATTAATGCCAAGGCTAATTACGATCAACAGGGGAATTTCATTTCCTACGAAGGGCTAGTGCAAGATATTACGGAACGCAAGCAAACCGAACAAGCTCTAAAAGCGGAACAGGAAAAATCGGAAAATTTATTGCTCAATATTTTGCCCAAGGCGATCGTGAGCGAGTTGAAATTAGGACATAATACGATCGCCTCTAGATCGGATAACGTAACCATTTTGTTTGCAGATATTGTGGACTTTACGGCGCTATCCACCCAAGTTTCTCCTAACGATCTAGTAACGATGCTGAATGAGATTTTCTCTTCCTTTGATTTGTTAGCCGATCGTTTGGGATTAGAAAAAATCAAAACCATTGGGGATGCTTACATGGTGGTTGGTGGTTTGCCAACCGCCCGAGCCGATCATGCAGAAGCGATCGCGGAAATGGCTTTGGCGATGCAAAGAGCTATTGCTCAGTTTAAACGGGGAGATGACACAACTTTTCGGTTACGCATTGGCATTAACACGGGAGCGGTCGTTGCGGGGGTAATTGGCATCCGCAAATTTATTTACGATCTCTGGGGGGATGCGGTTAATATTGCCAGTCGCATGGAATCTCACGGTTTGGCAGGCGGTATTCAAGTCACGCAATCTACCTACGACTTAATTCAAGATAAATATTCCTTCTGGTATCGCGGTAAGGTCTTTATCAAAGGAAGAGGTGAAATGGATACCTACATGCTGCTAGATCGAAAGTTCCCCTTGTCTTCCTTAGAAATCCCAGAGTTAAACTCTACGAACGTTTGATGGGCTATAAGTAGTTCAGCATAATTAAAAACTAAACCCAGAAGCGAGTACCGCCCGCTGAGCGGGCGGTACTCGCTTCTGGGTTTTAAGTTTACTTATACCTAGCTGCTTACTCGCGATATTATTAGTTATTTACCCTATGACGACGATTGCTTACCTTGGACCTGCGGGTACCTATTCAGAAATAGCAGCCTTACGGTATTTGCAGCTTATTTATCCAGACTTAGAGCCAGATAGTTCACGGATGATTCCCTATTCCACCATTCCCCAAGCGATCGATGCGGCTGAGCGGGGACAGGTGGAGGTAGCTGTCGTGCCTGTGGAGAACTCCATCCAAGGGGGGGTAACGATGACCCTTGATAGCCTCTGGCAATCGGAGTCCTTGCAAATTCAGCAGGCGATCGTTTTGCCGATCGCCCATGCCCTGATTAGCTGCGCCCAAAATCTTGAGGATATCCAGACAGTATATTCCCATCCCCAAAGCCTAGCCCAGTGTCAGCGATGGCTCGAACGCCACTTACCCAAGGCTCGACAGATTGCTACGGACTCCAATACCGATAGACTCCATCAGGTCGCGGAGGATGCCACGTTAGCGGCGATCGCCTCGAAATATGCTGCGGAAATATATAGCTTACCGATCCTGAACTTTCCGATTAACGATCGCCCCGATAACTGCACCCGCTTTTTAGTTTTAGGGCGCACTGCTCCTACTACGCAGGGAACCCATTCATCTCTTGCCTTTAGCCTCGATCGCAATATGCCAGGAGCCTTAGTCAAGACCTTATCCGTATTTGCCGAGCGCCAAATCAATCTAAGTCGCATTGAATCGCGTCCCACCAAGCGATCGCTAGGCGAATATATTTTTTTCATCGATATCGAAGCGCCGATCGCCGATCCCAATTTAGATGAAGCCCTAGAAGAGCTAAAAAATGTTACTGAAAACCTGAAGATTCTTGGTAGTTATGCGATCGCTGTCGATGATATAGCTATAGTCACTTAAGTCAGGACAAACCCAATAGAGAGTTGCGGCGCTTCGCGCCGCAACTCTCTATTGGGTTTACTGTCTATAGCTATAACACCAAGTTTATCAGGACATATATCAGGACATAAGGGACTGGCAAAAAGAATGACTAGCAAAAGCTAAATTACAAACCAAAAGCCGTAAAGCTGAGCCCCGTAGAGGCTCAGCTTTACGGCTTTTGGTAATTTATTTTGCGCAAGCACTTATAGTTCGAGATTCTCTAAATTTTCTGGTTTAAGATCGCGTTCCATTAGTCCCTCAACGGCTTGTTGTAATGTAATTTCTCCTTTTAGCAGTCGGTATACGTAACGCGATACGGGGACACTTATTTTTTCACGATCGCTAATTTCGATTAGTACGTTGGCAGTATTTACCCCCTCAGCCGTACCCTGCACCTGCGCGATCGCCTCGTCAAGACTCAGACCCTGCGCGATCGCATAGCCCACTTGATAATTGCGACTGAGGTTGCTATTGCAGGTAGCCAGCAAATCGCCTAAACCCGATAAGCCCCAAAAAGTTTCAGGTTGCGCCCCAAAATAAACGCCGACCCGAATAATTTCGATCAGAGATCGGGCAATCAATGCCGATTTCGCATTTGTACCCAAATTTAAACCGTCACAAGCACCCACTGCGATCGCAATAACATTTTTAAGCGTGCCACCTAACTCCACCCCGATGGGATCGGAATTTGTATAGACTCGAAAATTTCGCGATGCAAAGATATTTTGAATAAATTGAGCAGCATCATCGTTATAGCTGGCAACCACTGTCGCCGCAGGCTTACCCTCCATAATTTCTTTGGACAGATTGGGTCCCGACAAAACGACGAGGGGATGATTGGGGACTAAGGATTGCCAAATTTGGGAGGGAGTTTTTCCCGTCGTGGGTTCTAGCCCCTTAGTGGCGCTAACCAAAACAGCGTGGGGGAGTAACTTAGCAGTTTGTAATTTTTCAGCGATCGTTCTTACACCCTTAATCGAAACTGCGGATATAATCGCATCACTATTACTTACTAATGCCGCGAGTGAAGATTGACTTTGGCGCGACCAGATTTGAACATGGCAGTCATTTCTTTGAACGAGATCAGCTAGCGCCGATCCCCATGCCCCAGATCCAATGATCGTCACATTCTTTAAGTCTGATTTCATGTTTTGCATAATTATTTTAGTTAAACCCAAAGGAGAATAGCCAGTTTGAACCATTTTCCTTTGTTAGAAGTCAGGCATTAGCAAAAACAAGACTAGAAGCCAGACTCCAAATCGAGACGGTGATATAATAGCGTGCAAAAGCCCCTCAAGTCTGAAAACTCTGATAGGTGAGATATTGATTTACTTTAACTATCAATATCCCATCAAGAGCATTGATTGATGAGGGGTACTTTCGCTCATTTCTTGAGGAAGGCTGGCAACAATGATCGAAATGAAGGTGGCTGGGATTGCTATTGATGCGGTCAGCCGTAATCCTATCGTCCTACTGCGAGATACTTTAGAACGGAGAGCCTTACCGATCTGGATCGGCGAGGCTGAAGCAAGAGCCATTAATGGCGCGATCGAGGGCAGACCCTTAGAACGTCCGATGACCCACGATCTCATGCTGAATTTCTTGGATGCGTGGGGCATAACTGTGGAACGAGTCGTCGTTCATGCTCTCAAGAACAGTACTTTTTATGCTGTGGTAACGGTATCACAAGGAGATATCAAAAAGGATATGGACGCACGACCTAGTGACGCGATCGCGATCGCAGTTCGGGCTAAATGTCCGATCTGGGTCATGGAAGAGGTAATTCTCGAAGCCTCAATCCCTGTGGATCAAGATGCCGATGAGGCCGAAAGAAGAGCATTTCGCGAATTTTTAGCAAAACTCACCCCAGAAGAGTTAGTAAAAAAAAGTGGGTTAGAAAGTAATTAACGTGAGTTCGGGATAATTTGAAAGGGGCTTTGAGAAAGGGTTTGCGTAGCAAACTCTTTCTCAAAGCCCAAAAGTAAAAGCCTTGCTACGCAGGGCTTTTACTTTTGGGCTTTTAAAATTTGCCAGCTTAACCCATTTTGATTGGCAACAGCCATAGGGCAGTTACTCCCCTGCGGAACTTGCCTAAAAAACATGAACTTGGCGATAGGCTAGTTGGCAGAATTAGTATTAGAGACTAGGTTAATAATTCCGCGCAAACGAGATTCACTAGGCTTGAGATCATTATTGGTTTGATTGATCCCAAACTGTCTTTCGGCAACTTCGCCTTCTTTACCTAAGACCTTTGTTGGTTGATTGTTGTAGCTTAGGGCAACCGAGGACGCATTGCCAACTCTGATGGAAATTAGGCGATCGCCAGACCAAGCGACCTTTTTGCCTTCATTCAGTACACCTTCAAATTCAGTCTTTCCATCAACCGTAACGCGCATCCAAGATTCCCCTTGCATGACCAGCCCCACATTAACAGGCTTATTACCAACAAAGGTAAAATCACCGTTAGCGCCTATCTTGGCATTATTGGGCGAATTATTATTTGCAGCAATCCCACTACCCATAGTCCAACTCATAAGCAAATTATTGAGGCTAGAGCTAGTTTCAACTGTGGCATTAGCTGGCGGTTTACCAAGATTATCCTTAGGAAGGGTGGAAACTTTAGGGTCTGGGACTGAATTGACTACGGGCAAATTTAAATTGATCGGAGATGCCATAGCCGTTGGGTCAGTAACGCCTTGTTTGAGTATTTCTAGACCACCAATTTTGGGTAGGAGGCTTTCGGTGGGCTCAACGAGCTTTGATCTGGAGTTACCGAGCTGAGCAGCGTTACTAAAGTTAGTTTGACTGTCGTTAATCTTGTTAGCATCAGGGGAATTCATAAAGGTTGCCAACAAACTAACCGCCCCCGCGATCACCCCAACATAAAGCGCGTATAGGTGTAAGGGTCTTAGCTCGGCAGCAGCGCTACCAGCCCATTTTTGTTCTGGCAAAACTGGATTGAGGGGAAATTCCTCAGAAAGATCGCCAACTCCTAAAGCATTACCATACTTGCGAATAAATCCACGCACATACACAGGCTCAGGCAACGATTCCATTTCACCATCTTCGATCGCCCGTAGGTATCGTTCAGAAATTAATGTGGTCGCAGTTAGGTGAGGAATTGATAGCTCTTTATCTTCGCGAACTCGCTTAAATTGCGCTCCGATTTCTGCTAGTTTCTCTGCTTGCTTCGAGGTTGTAATATTCACAATACTCACAGACATTTAGAAAGAGATTGGACTGACTGACTCAAATGGGCTTTCAGTCGAACTTGGACAACCACAAGTTCTATGTAGAGCGTTGTTGGATGGAGCAATCGAATTTAGTTTAGATTACCTACCTTAACTAATATAACATTCTGCAAAGTTTTCACAGCAAATTATACCAAAACTAATTTTATCTCAATAGCTATTGTGCTTAAAGCTAATAGCTTTAAGCACAATAGCTTTAAGCTATTATGCCTATATAGGGCTTCTCTGGCTGTAAACATTATTTTTGATAAGTAGTTCGGCATAATTAAAAACCAAAACCAGAGAGCATACCGCCCGCGCAATGGGCGGTATGCTCTTCTAGGTTTTAAGTTTACTTATGCCTAGCTACTTAGCAGCATTAATTTGGGCAATTTTGAGTGAATTTGCTCAAAAAATTTAAGATGGGTAAGCATTTCGCTATCATAAATCAGTTACCCAAAAGCCAAAAGCTAAAAGCTAATCGCTAAAAGCTAATCGCTAAAAGCTAATCGCTAAAAGCTAATCGCTAATCCCCAACTATGCCCACTATCCTCGCGATCGAATCCAGTTGTGATGAAACGGCGGCAGCAGTAGTATGCGATCGCCAAATCCTCAGTAGTGTCGTTTCCTCCCAAATTAAAACCCATGCCCTCTATGGTGGTGTTGTGCCTGAGATCGCGGCGCGGCAACATGTGGAGACGATTAATCCTGCGATCGCCCAAGCCTATCGCGAATCAGGTAAAACATGGGCTGAAATCGACGGGATTGCCGTGACTACCGCACCAGGATTGATCGGTTCTCTGATGATTGGGGTTACGGCTGCAAAAACCTTGGCAATGCTCCATCGCAAGCCGCTCATAGCCGTACATCACCTTGAGGGGCATATTTGCTCGGCATTACTCGCCGAACCGACCTTAGAGCCACCTTTCCTATGCTTATTAGTTTCTGGTGGTCATAGCAGCATTATTTTAGTGAAAGACTATACGGACTATCGGGTAATGGGGAAAACTCGCGATGACGCGGCGGGGGAAGCCTTTGATAAGGTAGCGCGACTGTTAGGGTTAGGTTATCCAGGCGGACCTGCGATCGACCAGATTGCCAAGATGGGGGATGCCAAAGCCTACAAATTACCTCAGGGTAGAATTCCTGACTTTCCCTACGACTCTAGCTTTAGCGGGCTAAAAACTGCCGTCCTGCGCCTCACTCAAAAGTTAAGTCCCAATGGCGAAGCTTTACCGATCGCCGATATTGCGGCGAGTTTCCAAGAGACGGTGGCGATCGCCCTTGCCAATCGCACAATTAAATGCGCGATCGAGCATCATCTCTCAACGATTGTGGCGGTCGGTGGGGTTGCGGCAAATAGTGCTTTGCGATCGCGTCTACTCGCAAGCGCTGAAGAACATCACATTCGGGCAATTTTTCCGCCCTTGAGTCTATGTACTGATAATGCCGCCATGATTGGCTGCGCGGGCGCGATTCATTTTGCCCGTGGGGAGACTTCGTCCATGAGTATTGCCACGCGATCGCGTCTCAATCTTGAAGATTGCCAGAGTCTATATATAGCAACGTAAGGTTTGCTTACCCGAAAGATGAGAGGTGGCGCGAAGCGCCGCCTCTCATCTTTCGGGGCTTTGATTTGTCTTAGCTATCTCTTATACCAATTTCGATCAAAAGAACCACTAGAAACTTTTTGAAAGTGTTGCAAAACAACACTTTCAAAAAGTTTCTGGGTTTGGATTTGAGCGCAAAGCGCTGTAAGTCAGGACATCAAACCCAATATAGAGTTGCGGCGCGAAGCGCCGCAACTCTATATTGGGTTTGACGTTTGTCCTAACATCAAAATTGGTAATTGTTAAATTTAGATGACTGATGGAATGATTAGGTTTTTCAGGGAGTTCTGGATCTCCTCAGTAAGTTTGCGGGTGCATTCCTTGGCAGCCATACGACTGGATTGATATTCCTCCAGACGCTCGGAAACAGAGAGTGGCGGTGCAACCGAGATAATCAATTTGCGATCGCCAAAATTGGGATCTTTTTTGAAAATCGACTCTGGATTGCGATCGGTGATCCGCTTCAAGACGCTCCACATTAATTTCAAAACTTCGACATAGCGTGTAGGACTGGGATGTTGTCGCACGTAATTGCTCGTTACCCCAATGATACTTTCGGCAATGCGCATATGCCAGTTACTGTAACTAGCTTCGAGGGCTAGTTGATCCGCAAAGCCCCGTTCGACCTCGGACAAATTTTGGATATTCTCGATGTCATTGCGAAAAATCCGATCCCACCCTGCTTGCTCAAGACGACGACAGCGATCAACGGGTGTGCCTTTTGCTTTGATCCCAAAATTCATTTCGGCAACACTGAGAATGCGATCGGCTAGATCCTGCAAACTGATCGCCAAGTCATCGGTAGTTGGGGCTGCATCGGATTTGAAGTAATTACCATAAAAGGCTTTGTAATAATCACTGACCCATTGCACGAGGTAACCCCCCAAGTCATAGAGCCTTTGATAGCGGTTATCCTCAGTAATTGCGGGTTTACTGATGCCACATTCTTTTTCGATCATGGCAATGGTTTGATCGATTTTGCCCCAAGCATCAGCGGCATATTCGTATTGAATGCCCACGGGAATAATTAACATTTCCTCCGTACGCCCTGCTTTGACTAAGTCCTCGGTTGCCCAAAAGCCGATCTGCGCAATGCCAGGTTCTAGTTCAGCAACGGCTTCACTTTTGCCATTTGTCCCACCCTCAGGAGCCATAGACAGAGGGACATCGCCATTGGTGATTTGCTGACGCATTAGGTTTAAGGCAGGGCGATCCAATTTACCGCGAAAGATGGAAATACCCCCTAGTGCGGGAAACAGCCAGTTAATATAGTCCCCTGCCCATAGAGAAATGCCGCGATCGTAGACAAATCCGCTATGGGGCTTGGTGGTTAATTTGATGCCCATTTCCCGCGCCTGCTCTGGCACTGCATAGGCAAGTAAATACAACATCGCGAAGGGATCGTCTGTGGTCGGATGCCTAAAGGCAAGCATATACCTTGCCTTCCCATTCTGAAATTTTTCGGTAGCTTCCACAAGGCGATCGATATAGCGGGTTTCAATCTGCTTGATCCCGCATTGCCAACGTAACCAGAAAGGTGTTAAAAGCCTGATGATTTTCAATATAAATTGATTGGCTTTCGGTGGATAAACTTTAAGGGGGGGTTGGACACGAGTCAGGTCTACTGCCATGATTTCCGATGTTTTGGTAGGAATATCGAATTATAGCTATAAGTAGCTGGGCATAATTAAAAAACAAAGTCAAAACCTATAGCACTTGCTGGTTATGCACTACAGGTTTTGCATAATGATTAGAACTCTAGCTGTTGGAGTTGTTGCGATTGTTATTCTAAGTACAGCCTATTGAGGAATTAAGGGGTACAATAGCAGCATTTGGAAAACCAGTTTGAGAAGAAAGATTTATCGAGCAAAAGAAAGAATGTTTTCAAGACAATCTGGATGACAAGTAAACAATGCGGTTTAAATTTGCGAACAAAGGACTTGAGTACCGACCAAAGCATTTCAATGGGATTAAAATCAGGAGAATAGCGAGGTAAATACAAAGGCTTTGCGCCAGTAGCCGTAATCAGTTGCTGCACTTGAGCCGATTTATGGGAGTTGAGATTGTCCATCACCACCACATTGTCCGAGGATAGATGAGGACATAAATCATCCCGAATAAAATCTTCAAAGTCCTTGCCTTTCATTGAACCTTTAATCGTTTTCCTGCCTACCAGTCCCTTAATTGAGATAGCACCGATCAGTGTATGTTTTTGACCTTTGTACAGAGTTCTGAGGGAAAAAGCTTTGCGTCCCTTTGGACTTCTTGCCACTGAGCGCTCCATCCCTTCCCATAGGGCGGATTCGTCGATAAAGATCAAAGATTCTGGAGCTATATCCTTGACTTGTTGCCAGAAATCAACCCTTTCTTGTTGTACTTCTTCACTTACGACTTTTTCACTGCGAAATGTCTTTTTTTTAATGTCAGTTCTTGTTTTGCCAGAAATCGACATAGACTGCCTGTACTCACTGATAATCCTGTCTTTTCGGCTATTTCTTCGCAGTATTGCCATAATGTCCAGTCGGGATATTGCTCAACCATATTAATCTTTGTACTGTTCGCTTAGTTACCATGAATCTTTTGGCAACTTCGCGGATTGATGTATTTCCTGCTTCGTAGGCTGTTACGATCTTCTTTCTGAAATCTAGGGAATATGCTGGCATAGCTCTTTTTTTCCTGTTTTTCTGTTTCTATCCATTGTATCCCTTAATGCCTCAACAGGCTGTAATAAATAATATGACTATCCCGTCCAGATGTCTCACATTTTAAGAATTAACAGTTTACCTAGTTTCCATAAAGATCCATTTGATCGCCTATTAATTGCCCAAAGTTTAGTTGAAGACTTATTGTTAATAACAGTAGATGGGTCGATCGCACATTATCCCATCAAAACTATCTGGTAATTTATCCAAGCTTAGAAATTGGTAATTATATCTTTTAGCCAATCGCTTGAAATTGCATTTCCAAATTAAATATCTCACCGAAGGTTTGCGCGATCGCCTTTTTTACTTTTACAAACTCAATATCTGGTACAAACTGATTCAGATTACAAACTTGGCAATCGGAGATTCCGCAGGGAACAATGCGATTAAATCCTGTTAAGTCCATACATACATTTAGCGCAAAGCCATGCATCGTAATCCATTGACTTACTTTAATTCCAACTTGTGCGATCTTTTGAGTTTGACCAGCATTATCAATCCAAACGCCAGTTAAGCCTTGAATGCGCTGCGAAGTTACCTTAAATTTAGCTAGAACTTGAATAATTACTTCTTCGAGTTGTCTCAAATACCAATGCAGGTCGTGCTGATGGTGATCGAGATTGAGAATAGGATAGGCGACTAGTTGCCCGA
Organism: Pseudanabaena biceps PCC 7429; assembly: GCF_000332215.1. Classification (GTDB taxonomy): domain Bacteria; phylum Cyanobacteriota; class Cyanobacteriia; order Pseudanabaenales; family Pseudanabaenaceae; genus Pseudanabaena; species Pseudanabaena biceps. Next base: position 12,390 of record NZ_ALWB01000030.1, on the reverse strand, counting down.
TCGCATGGTGCGTAACTTCTCCACCACGCTCAATGCGATGACACTCGATATCAGGTTCATCAAGCTTGAATTTGAGAAATTCTAAGCTTGAACCTTGACCAAGGGTATAAACGGCAGGATGTTCCACGAGCAATAACACATCGGGTAAATCCTTACCCTCACGTCTTGCCTGTTTCCGCTCCGCTACTAGCTCTTTTTGCCATTGCCATGCTGTGAGATAGGGAATTGGGCGATCGCTTTGGTAAAGCAAACAGGGGCGACGCATATTAAATAGAGATTCCACGACTATTAAGGGAAATGCAGAAGTTTATTAGCGAAATTATGGGCAAAATTATGGGCGAGATTTAGAGAGTTGCGTACTCAGATTCAAGGCGATCGCTATCCCGTTCCATTTCCATTTCTAAAAGGGAAGTAGATTGCTGCGCCTCTTGAAAATAAATAATATCTTTGCGGGGATCGACTTCACCAGTCTTAATGCGCAGATTATCGCCTACTTGAATCTGACGATTAATTCGCATAGGTAACTTCAAACCCAAATCTTCGATCAGCACTAACGCTAGTTTTTCGTTTTCGCGCAACCAATCCAACATGAGAGCTTCCCACACCACATCCTTATTGCGTCGCAGATATTCTAGGCTCCAATAACGAACTGATTGTTTTTCAACTTGATTAGCATCCCAAATCGCAGGATCGATCGCCTGCAAAATTGCCGTGAGCATTTCCGCCGTAAAGGGCAAAGATTCCTTACGCAAAAAAGCTTTGATCTGCCAATGGGCAAGCAGATCGCTGTAACGACGAATCGGCGAAGTTACCTGAGCATAGGCATCAAGCCCCAAACCTGAATGACGCGACGCATATAAACCTAAGGAACCCTTGGTCATGCAGCGACAGATCGCAAATTCGCGCACAGGCCCCGATGGCAATTGCATCAAAGTATCGAGAGGAGGCAATTCGGGCTGTTCCTGATATCGATAGGGAATGGGAATATTATTGGCTTGGGCAAATTTTGCAGCTACTTCCCCCGCGAGAATCATCATCTCCGCCACCAATTGCCGCGAAAAAGTATCTTCCATTAATTCTAAGGTCAAGCCATCGCCACTCTGAGAATTGACCTTGACCGTAGTATCGGGTAAATGAATTTCGATCGCACCCTGCTCGACGCGCCATTTTTTGCGAAGACGGGCAAAATCGGCAAGGCGATCAAGATCGTCCTCTACCCCTAGTTGCAACATCTCTTCTACATCTTCATAGGTGAGGCGATAGTTCGGCTTTACTAAACTTGCCACAATTTCATAATGGGAAACCGCACCAACACGATCGAGATCGACGGCAAAAGAAAGCGCATGGCAGACCTTATTTTCGATCAAGCTCATGGGACCTGCGGCTAACTCAATCGGGAACATGGGGATCACCCCTGTGGGCAAATAGACACTTGTGCCCCGCTTGCGTGCATCCTTGTCTAAGGGACTATCAGGATCAAGCCACCTAGTCGGATCGGCAATGTGAATCCATATACGCTTGCCACCATCACTGAGCGTTTCAATACTCAGTCCATCATCAATTTCCGTCGTGCTGATATCGTCAATCGTATAAACATGAAGATGGGTGAGATCGCGCCGCAAGTCCTGCATATTGTCGGGAATTGGCGCATTTAGACAATCTTGGGCAGCCGCAACCACCTCATTGGCAAAATGTAGAGGAACTTGACTACGCAGCAAGTTAAGGTTCTCATGTTCGTTCCAAATGCCTAAATCAACGAGCATTTGAAAGGCGGACTGTTCATTTTTAGAGCGCTTGGCAAAGGTTAATAACTCTTGGGCGGCGGACTTATCTGAAGCCTCATCACCATAGAGAGCATAGCGTTCCAGACAGTCCAGCCGACTGCGATCGCTCGCAGTCCAAGTTACCTCACCGCCAGATAACCTAGTTGATAGCTTTTGTTGAAACTCTTCAATTAATTTAGCTCTTTGGGCCGCGGCTTCCGCTTGATGCTTTAGTTCTGAGACTTGCGAACTCGATCGCGGCTCGTAGAGATCCCCTTTCTGCTTAAAGTAAATCTTGTCATTATTTAATAAGCAATAGGATGCATAACAGGTAACCGCTGAGGCTTCAGAAAACAAAAGGTTGGCAAGGTTGGTGGGATTTGTTGCCTGATTTTCTTCAATCAAAATTTCCCAAGCCACCTCTAGGCTGCTGGGATCGAGAAATTTTTCAACCTTTTGTAAAAATGAAGGAATTTGGGTGTAGGTGAAACTGGAGCTTTCGCCATTCGCTTTGATGGTGTAATTAATTTCACGGGGATGGATGGTATGGCTGTTCCCATTTTCATCGATCGCTTGAAAGTGCTTTTTCCCTTCAGGACGATCAATCACGACAAGGCGGCGATCGCCATGCAATTTCACTTCGATTAGCGTACCTTTTTCCAAAATTGCCCCTTGTCCACCAAAGCCAAAAATTGTCTTTAATATTCTACCGTTTTATCTATCGGTCACTGTAGGAAAAAACAAAAAAGAGAGGTATTACTTGACGATGCTTCTCTTTTTTGTTTTCTAGTTTGTTGTCTAGTTTCTTTTCTAGTTTGTTTTCTAGCAAGTTCAGTAAATGTTTGTTTCAAAATTCATCTAGTAAAAACGACAATTATTACCGCGTTTACTGGATGAATTTTGGACTAAACAATTTCATATTGCATAGTACTAGCGATCGCGCCTAAGGCTGAGGCGGCGATCTCAGGTTGGTAACCGATAAGCGCGTCTAACGTTGATTTTGCTGGTTGTTTGGGGGCTGCAAGCATAGCAACACCCAAAACTAGCAAGGCGATACTAGATTTGATGCTAAATGTGCTATTCATCTTCATATTCCTCCAACAATGTTGTCCCAACGAGCGCAGTGACTAAAATTTACGTCTTTTTGTTTCCCGAACTTTAGCTGAGTACTATTTATAAACTTGTTACCTAGAGACTAATTGCCAGTTTAGTCATAAAGGGGAAATATAACTAAACTGTATGATAATCGCCTAAGCCATATAAGAATGTAATTTAAGCGTCAGGTTTGCAGTGATTATCATCACATTTAGCAATAATTTCTAACCCCTACAGCATAAAGCCCATAAATAAAGCCCATAAAATTAGAGATATGCCTTTTCGGGCTACTTCTAAATTTATGGGCTTTATCAAAGCTTGCAAAGCTCTAGGTGGATGAGCTATCTGGATGATTTACAGCGCTTTGCGCTCAAACCCAAACCAAGGAAATTTTTGAAAGCGTTGCTTCGCAACGCTTTCAAAAATTTCCCTATGGTTAGTTTGATCGATAATTGCGGTAATATCGATCTCTTGGGGTAGCACTTGGTGGTATACCCGCGCACCTACGGACATTAAGCTTGTGAGAATTACTGATAACGAACTGATCGCATTATGCACTGACCTAATCGGTAAGGATAATGTGTCTTTATTTGAGAGACTAGAACCAAATTTGCATCGTCGCATTGTCAATAGTCTTGCTCCCGATAGCTTGCCTCCTGCTTGCGTGATTTATCCGCAAACGATCGCGGAATTATCTGGGGCGATTACCCTAGCTTACAATTACAGTTTGCGGGTTTTGCCCTGTGGCAATGCGACTAAATTAGATTGGGGTGGTTTAGTAAGTCGAGCGGATCTAGTTGTCAGTACCGCAGGGCTTGATCGGACGATCGAGCATTGTGTTGGTGATCTCACGGTTACGGTTGAGGCGGGGGGTAAGTATCGGGATTTGCAAACCCTGCTCGCTAAGCAGGGACAATTTTTAGCGATCGATCCGCCCTATGCTGCCGAGGCAACTATGGGCGGGATCCTCGCGACGGGCAGTTCAGGCTCATTACGCCACCGCTATAACAGTGTGAGGGACATGTGCTTGGGGATCGAGTTTGTCCGCGCAGATGGCGCATTGGTCAAGGCAGGAGGTCGTGTCGTCAAAAATGTGGCGGGCTACGACTTGATGAAATTACTAACGGGTTCTTACGGCACTTTAGGGATCGTCTCCAGTATTACCTTTCGACTTTATCCCTTACCTGAATCTACTCAGATCGTCGTACTGACTGGTACTGCCGAAGCGATCGCCGCCGCTCAACAACAAATTAGTACCTCAGTACTTACACCCACAGCCTGCGATCTACTATCGGCAACGGCAATCGCCGATCTGGGGTTGGGGCAAGAGATGGGCTTAGTAATGCAATTTTCCAGTCTCAAAGCTAGCGTAATCGAACAGGGCGATCGCTTAGCGACCCTTGCCAAGGAACTAAATTTAGAAGTACAGGTACTGGGTGAAACGCGCGAATTTTGGGAATTGCTAGAGATCCTCATCTGGCAAGATGAGCTACGGAATTTGGCTCCAGCTTTGGCTCCATCTACTCCATCTACTCCATCTACTGACAATGAGGATTATATAATTTGCAAATTAGGCATATTGCCCTCAGTGAGCGTTGCCTTTCTTCAGCAATGCGAACAAATCTTTGATAGCCAATCCTATTACCTCCAAATCCATACTGGTAGTGGTTTAGGCATTTTACGGGTAGAGGAGGTTGGGGATTTAGAGGCGATCGCGACCCAGATAGCTAAGGTCAGGAGTCTTGTTGAAGCTCACCAAGGATTTTTGACAATTCTCGAAGCCCCCCAAGAGTTGAAATTTAAAACTAATGTGTGGGGATATCAGGGCAATGCCAGCGATTTGATGGGCAAAATTCGCCAACAGTTCGATGCGAGAGGGCTATTGAGTCCCAATCGCATGTTTTCATGATTTTTACCTTATTTTTGCCTTATTTTTGTCTTATTTTTACTTTTAGCAAATGTTTTCTTCCTTTATCCACCACCGATAGCGGTATCGAGTTATGCTAGCAAAATCCCCAAAAACCTTTATCAAAGCCCATTTATAGAGTTGTGGCGCTTCGCGCCACAACTCTATAAATGGGCTTTGGGATTTTGCTATACAAGCTTTCTTTTGTAAATTCACGAGTAAATTCACGAGTAAATATGCAAGTTCCCGACCAGCCAAACTCTGAGAACCGAAATACTGACTTGAGGAGCGATTCTCTGTTTCCAGCCTTTGATAGCAAAAATCCACCCAATCCGCAATTAATTGATGCCTGTGTTCATTGTGGCTTTTGCTTGTCTACCTGTCCGAGCTATCGCGTCATTGGCAAAGAGACTGATTCTCCAAGGGGACGCATCTATTTAATGGATGGTATTAATGAGGGTGAGATCCCTCTTTCTCCAGCGATCGCCCAGCATTTTGATTCCTGTTTGGGATGTTTGGCCTGTGTCACTACCTGTCCTTCGGGCGTGGAGTACGACCAACTCATCGAAGCAACACGCGCCCAAACGGAAAGAAATCATAGGCGATCGCTACCTGAGCAATTATTACGAAAATTTATTTTTGCCACTTTTCCCTATCCCAAAAGGCTCAGGGTTTTGCTTGCGCCCCTCTTGGCTTATCAAAAACTAGGTTTACAAAAATTACAGCGATCGCTCGGTTGGCTAGAAAAACTATTGCCCAAGCAGATTTTAGCGATGGAATCGCTCCTGCCCAACCTCACTGCCCAATCATTTCAAGATAATTTTCCTGAAGTTATTGCGGCAAAAGGTGAAAAGCGCTATCGCGTAGGCATGTTATTGGGATGCGTGCAACGGGTATTTTTGCCAGAGGTGAATAATGCCACGGTGCGGGTGTTAACGGCAAATGGTTGTGAAGTGGTAGTCCCGAAACTGCAAGGTTGTTGTGGGGCTTTGTCCCATCACCAAGGTCAGGAAGCGCAAACCTTAGAACTTGCTAAACAAACTATCGATGCTTTTGCCGATTTAAATCTCGACGCAATATTGGTGAACGCATCGGGTTGCGGACATACTCTCAAGGAATACGGTCATATTTTAAAAAACGATCCAGATTATGCCGCCAAAGCAGCGCTATTTTCGCAGAAAGTAAAAGACGTACAGGAATTTCTCGATCGCGTTGGGCTCACTGCCAAGCTATCCCCTTTGCAGGATCGCCCCTTAACGATCGCCTATCAAGATGCCTGCCATATGCTGCACGGGCAAAAAATCAGTCTTGAGCCCCGTCGTTTGCTACGCCAAATTCCGAATGTTCAGCTAAGGGAATCCATTGATGCGGCTCTTTGTTGTGGTAGTGCGGGAATTTATAACATCTTGCAACCTGAGGTCGGGCATGAGTTAGGAGAAATGAAAGTAACGAACCTCACCGATACTGGCGCTCAGTTAATTGCTTCCGCCAATGTTGGCTGCATTACCCAAATTCGCAAACATTTAAAATTGCAAAATAAAAATACTCCACTCATGCATCCCATGGAACTGCTGGACTATTCCATTCGCGGCCAAAAACTGTAGCGCACGCTGCGCGTGCGCTACAGTTTTTTGGGTTTTAAGTTTACTTATGCCTAGAAGAGCATACCGCCCGCGTAGCGGGCGGTATGCTCTCTGGTTTTGGTTTTTAATTCTACCTAGCTACTTATATTTTTTAATTTATTGAAGTGTTGGCTCACTTCAGTGAATTGGTATTAAGTACCTCAGCATAGTTAAAATCCTGAACTAAAACCTGCGGCGATCGCTACGCGTCCGCCACAGGTTTTAGGGTTTTACATTTAATTGCGCCTAGCCATTTAGCAGAGCACTTTTTTAAGGCTTTAACACATTTGCAGGAAACTGCCCCATGACATTTCCCGCAGGACTGTACTGGCAAACTACATAAAAAGCGTTATACCTAGTGCCATTAAGTGTTTTCGTTCCCTTAGATGCACCACAGCCTAGTTTGGTACTGCCCTTCCATACCACCTGCGTAAAGTGACCAGTCGCTGAGGAAAATCCAGGAGCGGCATAGTTATAAAGTTTCACCTCGTTATACCAAGAGTCGATCGCATTCTTGGCGAGGGTATCTGAAGCGATCGAAGGGGCTGTGGTGTAGTAGACATACAGATTTTCCCCAGCCCCGTTTCTCTGAGCGGAAGAACTATGGGCAAATGTTCCCGTAGCCGCTAGATTATCTGCCCAAGCTTGCGCTGTGCTATTCACGGAGTTATTGAGAGACATCGCAGGACTACGATGGATACTGCGATAGGTATTGTGTTTGGAGAGAGACGTACTGCGTAAAGTACTTAAATTAACCGTTTGAGCCGATACGGAATCATGGTTAGTACCCAGCCCAATAGTCAAGCTGGTTAATGCTAAACCGATAAATAGCTGCTTGTTGATGAACATTTTATGAAATACCTAAACTGATCGAATAATATTCTAGTCTCCCAATGTTAAATCTAACTACTTGCGCAAAATAAATTGCCCAAACCCGTAAAGTTGCCTCCCTTCGGGAGGCAACTTTACGGGTTTGATCGTTAATTGCTGTAATTATGCCTAGCCAATTAATGAGGCGATCGCCTATTACTTTCTGGGTATTGCTAAAAAAGGTAGGGATGGGCGGCGCTTAGCGCCGCCCATCCCTACCTTTTAACACTACTTTCTGCATCAAAACCAGATAATATGTTAGGAGCCTTGCTAAATAAGGTTTTTAATATGTTTTTACTCTTTAATTATTGTAAATATCATTTGTAATTATTTGTAAATATCATGAGTACAGGGCTGCAAGCGGCTACAAAGTTGGAAGAAAAAGTTGTCTTAGTAGATATTAACGATCGCCAAATTGGGGTTGCAGAAAAATTACAGGCTCATCGCGATGGTTTATTACACCGAGCCTTTTCGGTTTTTGTGTTGAACTCTCAGGGACAACTTTTATTACAAAAACGCGCCCAACATAAATATCACTCGGGAGGACTCTGGACAAATACCTGTTGCAGTCACCCCCGTCATGAAGAGACAACTGTGCTGGCTGCCCACCGACGTTTGCAAGAAGAAATGGGCTTTGACTGTGAGTTGCGGGAAATATTTAGTTTTGTCTATCACGCTCAACTAGATAATGATCTAACAGAGCATGAATTTGACCATGTGTTTGTCGGCTATAGCGATCGCGAACCAATTCTCAATCCTGAAGAAGCCGAAGATTGGAAATGGATAGATTTAAAAATTTTACAAGCCGATCTTCTCAAAAATCCCCAAGCCTATACCTATTGGCTTCGCGACTGCTGCGATCGCTTTATTACTGCCATACAGTAAGCATTGGCGTTTTATGTCCTAAGTAAACCTTGCTTTCGTTTAGCTACTTCAAGGGTGATTTAACTATAATGCTTAACTAAGTAGCTAGGCATAAGTAAACTTAAAACCAAGAAGAGCATACCGCCCGCTGCGCGGGCGGTATGCTCTCTGGTTTTGGTTTTTAATTATGCCGAACTACTTATTAATGCTTAACTAATGTAATGGAGGTAATAGAAGAACATATGGAAACTTATTCAGAAGAGCAAGTCGATCAGATTCTCCGCTATGCCCTAGCCAAAAGAACTAATGGTCAAAGTCTGACGAAACAGCAGGTATATGAGATTGCTTCCGATATGGGCATTAGTGAAGCCGATTTCTTAGCATCCGTGCAGGAATGGCAATCAACCCAAGTCGTCCGCCAAGAGTATGGAGAGTTTGATAAATATAAAAAGAAATCATTTCAATCAAACCTCTTAAAATATGCGATCGTGAATTCCTTCTTAGTAGCATTAAATTTTTTCACATCAGGAAAAATTGGGTGGGCAATCTATCCGCTATTGTTTTGGGGCTTAGCGGTGGCATTAGATGCATGGGTAACCTATCAAACTGAAAGCGAAGAATACCAAAAACAATTCCAAAAGTGGCAGCAAAAACAAAAACGCGATCGCCTTACGGCACAAATTACAGGCAAATTAACCAATAGCCTCGAAGAATGGCTCAAGTAGGGTTAAAGAAGTAGCGCTGGACGCTACTTCTTTAACCGCAAACCCCAGTAGAGGATGGTGGTGCAAAGCGCCACCATCCTCTAGCTAGCTATATACAGCTACGGGCACTCGCTTAAAGGCTGGCGTGCCACAGCGCTCATCAATAGGAACGCTAAAAATTGTATTAACTTCGGGATAAAACATCAGTGCCGAGCCTTCACGGATTTGTCCGTAGATGATTTCTACCTGCTCCATTTTGCCAGCGTTGCCCTTGACCGTAACTCGTTGATGTTCTTGAAAGCCTGCGCGATCGCCATCCATCGGATTCATCAAAATGCAATTGCGATGGGGCATTCCGCGATAATAGTCACCATCTTTATAGACAACGGTGTTGTGTTGAGAATAGCTGCGTCCCGTACCGAGAACAAGGACGATCACTTGAGCAGTATCTGTGGGAAGGTCAAAGCTGGCAATATCAGGTAATTCTAGCTGGGGCAAAGGCGTTACAAACATTTTGGCTTTTCCCGATGGAGTCGGGAATTTAGGCGTATGGAAGATGCGATCGGGGATTGTAAATTCTTGATTGGTCGCATCAATTTCTCCGATTTTTTCGTAGTTGGGGATTGTCTGGGCGATGAGTTGCCGCACATATTGGGGATCTTGCAGCGATCGCCAGTTAATTACATCATTACCATGGAGGCGATCGGCAAGTTCCGCCAGAAGCTCGACTTCTGAAATCAATTCGGTTCCTTCCTTTTGGCTGAGGTGGGATGCACCTTCATCATTGAGCCGCACGAAATTATTTCCTGACTCGGTAGTAGTTTTATGGGGATTTTCAAAGCGGGCAAAGACAGGCAGGATTAATGTATCCTTTTGGGCGAGTCCGTGAAAATGTCCGAGATTGGGCTTGGTGGAAATATAAATAATCGTTTCGATCTTGCCGAGGGCGCATTTGGCTTGGGTGAGATTGGGATTTGCAGCGTAGATATTGCCGCCGAGACAGAGCAGGGTATCAATTTCCGAGCGATCACTTGCCTCTATCAAAGCGCGAGTGTCGTAGCCCATTTTTCGACTGAGCGATCGCTGTAGCAACTTCTCTAGGGCTTGCATAATCTCCTCTTTGAGCCGAATCGTTACGCCCATCGAGCCAAATCCCTGTACGTTAGAATGTCCGCGAATTGGCATCGTCCCTGCCCCTTCCTTACCCACATTGCCTGTTAAAAGCGCCGTATTAGTGATACTAAAAATATTATCTACGGCATTGGAATGCTGGGTGATTCCCATAGCCCAAGCAAAAACAACCCTTTGCGAAGTGCCAATCATTTCAGCGGCAATTTCCAATTCTTCGCGAGAGACTCCGCAGGTACGAATAATGTCCTCCCAAGCCAGAGATTGTACCTGTGCGATTACCTCTTCCCATTCCTCCGTATATTGCCGCAGGAAATCATAATCAATCCAATTATTCTCCAGCAGAACCTTCTGAATTCCCAGAAAAACCGCCGTATCGCTTCCCGATATTGGCTGAATGTAATGGGAAGCAATGTCGGAACCCTTGAGCAAAGATTTAATCGGATAGGCGGGCGATGCAAATTTAACTAGCCCAATTTCGATCAGAGGATTGACGATGATGATCTTGCCACCGCGATCGCGGAGTTTAATCAATTCATTCATCAAACGCGGATGGTTGGCAGGGGCATTGGAGCCAATTAATACAATGCAATCACTCTGCTTTAAATCTCCAAGACTGACCATGGAAGTGCCAGAACCAAATACCTGATTTAATCCCACCGTTGAGGGGGCATGACAAAGATCGGAGCAATCCGCTAGGTTATTAGAACCTAGCGATCGCATTAGCAGTTGCAATAGGTAAGCGGCTTCGTTAGACGATCGCCCTGAGCTATAGGAGGCGAGGCGCTCAGGAGATTTTTGAAAGGCGCGGACAACAATTTCATAGACCTCATCCCATGAGATCCTTTCATAGCGATCGCGATGAGCACGTTTAATAACAGGAAAACTCAATCGACCGAGGCGATCGGCTTCCATTGAATTAAGATTTTGTAGTTCTGCTAAGGTAAACCTCTCAAAAAAATGGGGGGGAATGGCTTCCATTAATTCTGAAGCGATCGCTTCAACACTCTTGGCACAGCGCTGTAAATTTTCCTCATCCTCATTCTGAAATCCCCCCTTTTGTCCGCCCGTTCCCCAAGCGCAGGATAGGCAAGCACTTTTATGTAACAGGGTTTTCCATAAGAGCCCTCCCTTCAGATCGAGAGTCTTCTCCGCCCAATAGCCAATCACGGGCAAACCTCCGCCCATTTCTGGCTTTGGGCTACCGAGGGAATTGGCGATCGCTGTTTCGGAGGATGTCGAGTCAGCCATAATTTTATATTGTCTAAAGCATAACGGTTTGATTGCTTAGGGCTGACTTTTCGGCAGCATTGGCAATAGCCAGCGCATGGAGAATGCTGTCATGGCTAGTATATAGCGGTGTCCCATCGAATAGATGGGAAAGAACATTTTCTGTATCTTTTTTAAACAACCCTCTGGTGGAGCCTGCATCAAGTTCCCTTTCTCCTGCCGCCGAAATTAACTTGCCCTTGTCTCCCGAAAAGATAATCGCGCCTTCGCTACCCTGTAATTCCATAATCCGCTCTGGCTGCCAGAAATTTTCGCCTTTGCTATAGCTAACATCAGCAAGCACGCCATTCTCAAACTGAAGTTGAGCGTTACAAACACAGGATGTAAAATGATGGGGCAAATGATCGCCACTATAGCGTAACTGACAGGTAACAGCCTTTACCTTCCCAAAGAGAACGATGATTCGATTTAGACGCGATACGGCTGCTGTCAGAGGGAACCCAAATAGGTCGGGTTTATAGGTCCATTTGTCGGGTACGGGGTGCTGCGGACTTTTGGTGGAATATCGTGCGTAAAAAGGATTGCCAATCTTTGCTAAATGCTCCACTACCAATTGATGTACACCACCCAGTAGCTCAATATGCTCGACATGTAACAACAAATTCTGCTGTTGGGCCAAATTGACTAATTCTTCTGCCTCTGCGAGATGAAAGGATAGAGGATATTCCACAATCACATGTTTGCCCGATCGCAAAGCCTGTCCGACTACTGCCCCATGATCGCGATTGACATTACAGATCACCACCAAGTCAAGATCGGGACGCATGACCAGTTCAGACCAATATTGATATATGTGGGGAATCGCCAAATCCTGCGCGATCGCTCCTGCTTTTTCAGGTGTACCCGCGATCGCAGTTAGGGCAATGCGCGAATCTTGACTCAAGATTTCAGCCCGTAACCTAGCCACAAAGCCTGAGCCAACAATGCCAACCCGCAGAGGTTGAGGAAATTTCTGATAAATAGAAGAAGAACTGGTCATGATTGAAGATTAGACGTATGGGCAGCTTGGAATTAGCCATCTTGAGCTTATACCAATTCACTGAAGTGAGCCAGCACCTCAATGAATTATAGCGATATTCACTTAAGTCAGGGGTAGTCCTAAAAAGGAAAGGATGAGGGAAAATATCTAGATGGTTGTTACAGATTAA
>NZ_ALWB01000029.1 GCF_000332215.1 Pseudanabaena biceps PCC 7429 | reverse complement strand
GCCCAAAACAGTGTTGCCGCGCTCCGCGCGGCAACACTGTTTTGGGCTTCATGCCCTGATACATTTGACGGCAGCTATATTAGAAATACTAGAAAGTAAATACAGTTCTCAATGTACCGACGGTGATGGTGCTGTTACTACTGTTATTGTTGGGATTGAAGATAAATTGCAAATCAGGGGTGATACTAATATTGCTAGAGATCGGGAAACGATAGAACAACTCCACATTTGTTTGAGTGGCATTACCGACCTTACTCTCAATGAACGGTTGTCCTATTGCGATCGCGCCCATTGCTCCTTCCTTAAACAGATCGGGGAAAGCAAAACCAGCAGACCAAGTTTGAGGACTAATCGCATCGCTGGTTACCCCAGCGTTGATATAGGTAGGTAATGCATTAGCGATCGCCGATCCCCGATTGCTGATATTTCCAAATCCATAGCGTCCGAAAACGGCGATCGCTTTATTAAAAGCCCACTCCAGATTCAATCCGCCTGTATTGTAATCGAGATTATTGACCGAGGCTCTGGTATATTGCAAGCGCAATGCCAAGGGGCTATCGTTTTCGCTGTTTTTGGGGGCAAACTCTAGCTCCACTGTTCCTTGGTAGGGATCACCAAATAAACCACGATTGATTGTCCCATCGTTGGTTGCTTGATTGGCGGTTGCGGCAACATATCCTGCTCGCAGAGTGAAAGCACTGCCACCGATATTCCAAGCGATCGCTCCACCCGCACCATCATTGACGGGCAAAATTAGGGGATTATTGATAAACAAACGACTGGAGAAATCAACGGACTCATCGTTAGCAAAACTGTTGTGATCCAAGTGATCGTTGAGCGACATTACCGCGCCCAGCGAAGCGCGAATATCCTTGCCTATAGGAAAGTCATAGCGCAAGCGACCGAGCGTGAAGGTCGTGCCTGCTTCGCTGTAATCGAAAACAGAACTATTTTTAAATCCTGTAAAGCCTCGGAAAACACCGCCAGCGTCATTAAGAGAATTCGACAGATTAGTACCACCGTTCCCTGCTTCCAAACGCGTTAATAACAAATCTTCGCCTGTAAAACTGGTATTCAAATTGAGCCGTACGCGACTGATTACAGTTGTATTTGCCTTACCCGAAAGCCCTGATGCATTACCAATCGGATTTAAGAGGCTATCGCTACCAGAACCACTAGCTGAGGCGGATACGATGACTTGACCGTCAAGTTTTGTCGTCGTGGAAAATTGCTGGGCTTCGAGTTTAGTAGTTTTTGCCTCAAGGGTATCGACTCGACCGCGCAGGGTGGCAAGTTCGGCGGCAAATTCTTCTTGTAACTTTTGTAAGGTGGCGAGATCGGTTTTGCTGACCTTATCTGCTAAACCTGCGGAAATAATCTCATTGATCTTATCCAAGCAAGCATTTAGCCCAGCGGCAAATTCATAGCGGCTGGTGGCTTGTTTGCCGCGAAAAGTGCGATCGGGGTAGCCCGCTATACATCCATAGCGCTCGACTAAAGACTGTAGCGCCGTAAAAGCCCAATCCGTAGGGCGCACATCACTGAGCTGAGAAACCGATGTGACATTCTGACCTATCACATCTTTGGTGGGAGGTAGTGATTGGGCTGCACTAGGATTAGGCAAAGTTGCCAAGGTGGAAAAAGCGATCGCCCCAAGCACCGATCTTTGAACTTGGGCAAACCAAACCTTCGACATTTCAAACTCCTCACTGTTATATAAATTCGATCTTAATAGTAATTAATATCATTAATTACTAGAGTAATTCTAATTTAAAAACTGATTTTATTATGATTGTTATGGGATGCCTGTAAAGTAATGGTGCAGTTTTGTGATCTGCTGACTACTTACCTACTCCCAAAATATGACTTTTTGGAGATGGCTCATTTCAATGATGCGCATATATTTCCCTCGTTTTCTGTACTGGCAGGCATATAGGCTCTCATTAAAAAAACATATCCACGAAGTTCCCTAGCTTAAGTAGCTAGGTAATAAGTAAACTTAAAACCTAGAAGAGCGTACCGCCCGCTACGCGGGCGGTACGCTCTCTGTTTTTGGTTTTTAATTATGCCTAGCTACGTAGATTTTCCCATCGCAAAATCTAAGCTGACTGATTAAGTTGACTAATATAGGTGAAGCGAACGTAATAGTTCTTATTAGTTTTTATATACAAGCTGCAAATTAATTTATTGATTTTATCTTGCAATAGATAAATTGTTTAGGGGAAGCAAACAACTTTTTCTTGATTTTTTCTTTATTTCTAAGTACCTCAGCATAATTAAAATCCAGATCTAATACCAATTTCCAAAAGTGTGGCTACACTTTTGGAAATTAAAAACCAAACCCAGTAAGGATTTTAAAATCACAAAATGGCGTAGCCATTTTGTGATTTGGTATAAGACCTGCGGTGCACGCGCAGCGTGCGCCGCAGGTCTTAGGGTTTTATACCAATTCACTAAAGTGTTGCCTCACTTTAGTGAATTAAAAAACAAACTCCGCAAGGTTTTGAGATCCCAAAATGGCAACGCCATTTTGGGGATTGGTATTACGTCTCCGCGATGAATATTATGATAATAATAATCATTATCATATATTAAGGACTCAAAAGAGTCTAGTGATCCTAAAGGAAAACAGACGAATTGGATGAATTTAGAATGTATTGGCTAAAATCTACTTAGCGTTCAACAACCGAGCCTGTGGTACAAATACTCGAAAATCCCTTACGGGTTGGTTTACAGCAAGAAAGATCTCCTGAGCCTTTGATTCTGGTAATCTTTGGGGCATCGGGCGACTTGACTATCCGCAAGCTAGTTCCAGCAATCTACCATCTCAAGCAGCAGCGCCGTCTACCTCCCGAGCTCACAATTGTCGGAGTAGCTCGAAGACCTTGGAGCCATGATTACTTCCGAGAGCAAATGCGTGAAGGCGTAGAAAAATTCTCAGTGGGTGTCGGTGCTGAGGCGCTTTGGCAAGACTTTGCCGAAAGCTTGTACTATCAGTCTCTTGATATGAGTAATCTTGAGGATTATCGTAAGTTGGATGAATTCCTCACCCAGCTAGATAAAGAAAGGGGTACTCGTGGTAATCGAGTCTTTTATTTGGCTGTTTCACCCAATTACTTTACCGATGCGATCGAGAAGTTAGGGCAAGCAGGCATGATTAAAAATCCTCAAAAAACTCGCTTAGTAATTGAGAAGCCTTTCGGTCGAGATTTGTCATCATGTCAAGATCTCAATCGGGTAGTTCAGAAAGCTTGTGATGAAAAGCAGATTTATCGGATCGATCATTATCTTGGTAAAGAAACGGTTCAGAACCTTTTAGTTCTAAGATTTGCTAATGCAATTTTTGAACCCTTATGGAATCGTCAGTTTATCGACCACATTCAAATTACAGTGGCGGAAACTGTTGGTGTTGAAGATCGAGCTGGTTACTATGAAAACTCTGGAGCGCTCAGAGATATGTTGCAGAACCATTTGATGCAACTATTTTGTTTGACCGCAATGGAGCCACCTAACTCGATGGATGCTGATTCGTTGCGAAATGAGAAAGTTAAGGTGATTCAAGCAACTCGATTGGCGGATACGCGCCGATTGGAGCGATCCTGCGTGCGGGCGCAGTACAGTGCGGGTTGGATGAAGGGGAAACAGGTACAGGGTTACCGCCATGAACCTAATGTGAATCCTGAATCCCTCGTGCCGACCTACGTTGCTATGAAGTTTGAAGTTAATAATTGGCGCTGGCAAGGTGTTCCCTTTTATTTGCGAACGGGAAAACGGATGCCTAAAAAAGTTAGTGAAATTGCGATTCAATTTCGTGATGTTCCCTATTTATTATTTCAATCAGCGGCTAAGCAAGTTTCGCCAAACGTGCTGACTTTAAGAATTCAGCCTAATGAAGGGGTTGCATTGAAGTTTGAAGCAAAAATGCCAGGAGCCGATCTGCGATCGCGATCGGTAGATATGGACTTTGGCTATGGCAAAACCTTTGGGATCGAAGGTTCCGACGCTTACGATCGCCTGTTGCTAGATTGTATGTTAGGCGATCAGACTCTATTTACTCGTGGTGATGAGGTAGAGGCTGCTTGGAAAGTGGTTACCCCTGCACTTAGTGCGTGGGAAATGCCTAACGATCCTATTGTCGTGCCTCAATACGAGGCAGGGACTTGGGGACCTTCTGAAGCCGAACAACTGATCGAACGTGATGGAAGACAGTGGCGGCGGTTATAGGTAAAGATTAATTGGTAATTGGTAAGGGCTTAGTATGAATTACGAATTATGAATTAATTATTACCAATTACCAATTACCAATTACCAATTACCAATTGCCTTTACCTATCACCAAATCTTATTCAGTATCCAGCAGAGATGTTTTTATAAATCCATGAATACGCAAGCAACTTCCGTTGTATCTTTGCAAGCTCCCAAAGATGTCTCGGTTTCTCAAGTCGAAGCAGAGCTAAGCAAAATCTGGCAGTCCTATGGAGAAAACTCCGCCGCGCGTGCTACTACATTCAATCTGTTAGTGTACGAACCAGAAACTATTGGTGCAGCGTCAAGGATGGCTTCCGTTGATGCGATCGTTTCTCAAAGCCCCTGTCGCGTTATTGATTTGGTTACATTGGATGGTGTGGATGAAGGTATATCGGCGCAGGTGGCAGCCTATTGCCCGATTCAAAAAAGTCGCAGCTCGTTAGTTTGTGGTGAATATATCACCTTGACGGGAGCAACACTTGCCTTTGATCGTGTGCATAGCATCTTGCCAGAACTACTGATCCCCGATCTCCCTGTGTTTTTGTGGTGGAAAGATAGTCCTGCCCCAAATACGCGGATGTTTGAAAAACTAGTGAATTTAAGCGATCGCTTGATCTTAGATTCAGCGGTTTTTCCTAATTCAGAAGCAGATCTCCTTAAAGTTCAAGGGATGATTGGTGCTGGCACTCAAATCGCCGATCTCAATTGGCAGAGACTAGCACCTTGGCAAGAACTCACTGCTCAAGCTTTCGATCAGCCCGATCGCCGCTCGGCAGTATGGGAAATTGATGGCATTACGATTGACTACGAACGAGGCAATAGCACTCAGGCTTTGATGTTTTTGGGCTGGATTGCGAGTCGTCTGGAATGGGAGCCAATTGAGCGCAATGTTGAAGGTGGTGATTACAATATTCAGCATGTAATTTTTGAAGGTCGCAACCATATCAAAGTTAAGGCTGAATTAGCAGCGATCCCCATAGGCGATCCAGGAGAGGTCATTGGCGATCTAATTGGGTTGCGCTTGACTGCCTCTAACCAAAATACGGATGCTTGTAATGTGTTCTGTTCGGAGTCAACGGGCTGTATGCGCATGGAAGCTGGTGGTGGTGCTCAAAACTATCGCGTCCATCAAGTGTCGCCTTTGTCAGATCAAAGTGCCGATACTCTATTGGGGCAACAATTGCAACGATGGGGACGAGAGGTTCTCTTTGAGGAAAGCCTCGCCCTCGTTTCTAAAATAATTGCTCTATAGCAACAACCAAAAGACGAGTGGCGGCGCTTTGCGCCGCCACTCGTCTTTTGGGCTTTGAGAAAGGGTTTGCGTAGCAAACCTTTTCTCAAAGCCCATTTCAAGTTATATCGAACTCACGTTTTTTGATTTTGTCCTAAAGCGAGGGGCAACAGCTAACTTTTGATTCCCAAAAAGAAGGGGGTTCCATGCACCCCCTTCTTTTTGGGAGATGAGTGCTGGCTATTAAAATTCTTCGATTTCCAGTTGCCCGACAATAAAAGCGACACAGCCAAAAGCACAGGTGATTGGTAATGGATTGCGTAAGATAAAGCTAAATATTGATGCCAGACAGGAAATTGCGATCGCGGCAAATGTCCAAGATTTTTCATCGTCGCTCATTCCCTTCGCATTTTTAATCGCGCGGAGAGTGTCATTGGGAATCGGCAATGGCATTACGGAGCTTGGCGGAAATGCCCAATAATTACAACAACGTTCGACAAATAGGTCAGTCCAGCCATTTTCCTGACACCATTCATCAATCCATTCATCCCGAAAACGTTTCATATGCAATACTGACCAATGCTTCTCTAAAAGAGAAACATGAGCGGCGACAAAAGGCTACTCATGTTTCTCTTACTTAGACTAACAGGATGTCTGTTGATTACGGTGTAAGTTACAAAAACTTAAAGATACTCTTAGTAGATCTTTATGATCTGGGATAGTCTTATGTTGCTGGATTCGTATCAGTTCTATATCATAAAGCGAAAAAGATGAGTGGCGGCACGAAGTGCCGCCACTCATCTTTTTCGCTATTTTAGCGGTGCTTCCGTATGAGTCTTGGCGATCGCATCTATAGGGGGTGGACTACTTACCCCACGAATCGTATCAAATGTTCCTTTAATAAATCCTGCGATCGGGACGGCAACTAGCAAACCTAGAACGCCATTTAACTTAAAGCCAATATCAAGGGAAATTAGCATCCATACAGGATTTAATCCCGTTAGTTCACCCACAATACGAGGTCCTAACACGTTTTCCACAATTTGAATGATGGCGACGGCGACAAGTAGCACCTTCACTCCCAACCAAAAATTTTGCAAAGCAATCAGCAAGCTGACGGTGATAATCGTGCTAGAACCACCAAGGGGGATCAAGCTTGCCACTCCAATGCCAAACCCGAATAGTTGCGCGAGTGGAACGCCTAAAATCATCATGGCGGCAGTTTGCGATACCCCTAGAATTGTGGCTAGAGTCACTTGTCCTACAATAAAACGCTCAAAATTGCGCGGCAGCAGATTACGCACCTGATCGTTCCATTTTTGGGGTAGCCAACTGAGCAGCCCATTCCACAAAAATTCTCCACGGAGCACCAAAAAAATTGAGAATATCAGGGTTAAGAAGATATTGACAAGGCTGCCGATCGCACCAAATACAATACTAAAAAGTTGACTGGTAACCGATCTCAGGACACCCGTAAGTTTTTCGATTAATTGATTAAAAGTGCTGCTGATATCGATCGGCAGTTGCTGAGCGATCGCCCAAGTCTCAAGAGTTTGAAGCTGCTGCTGTCCAGATTTAATCCATTCTGGCAAGCGGACGATTAGTTCATTTGCCTGTGCCAAAATCAGAGGCACGAGGAAGATGGCTAAGGTGCTGAGCAACATGAAAAATATAAGGATGACTAATCCTGCTGCGACACCACGCTTCACCTTTAAGGAGATCAAAAAGCGAATAGGATAATCTAGCAAGAACGAAATAACTGTCGCCGTAATAAGAATACTGACTAATGGCTGCAATTCTCGGCATAGCAGTAGCAATAACCATCCGTTTAGAAAGATTAACGGAAAAGTCAAGCCTAGTGAAAACCAACGAGGCAACTTATTAAGGGTCTCAATCATACGAAACAATGTGACGCGCTAGGTATCTACTTAAAATTGTGCGCTAAAAGTGTTTGTTAAAACACAAATTCACGAAAAGTTTCTTACAAAGATCGAAGGTAATCTAGTTTTAGGGCTATGGTATCCCATAATCGCTTAATTTTTAGGTGATGAGTGATCTGTTCCCTTGGTCTTTTTTCCTCGGTTTTTCTCTATCCTAGATAAGCTTTGCGGACTCTTTCATCAATTAATAAGTCCGCTGCTTTTCCCTCAATGGTGATGATGCCCGATTCCATCACATAGCCACGATGAGCATGTTGCAAAGCTAAATTGGCATTCTGCTCGACCAACAAAATCGTGACTCCAGATTGATTTAAATTCACAATCGTTTTAAAAATTTCCCTGATGATCTGGGGGGCTAGCCCTAAACTTGGCTCATCCAGCAATAGTAATTTGGGACGACTCATAACAGCACGGGCGATCGCGAGCATTTGTTGCTCACCTCCGCTTAGGGTTCCTGCCAGTTGATGGCGACGCTCCCCAAGACGAGGGAAAATCTCAAACTGTTTTTCGATGTCGGCTTTAATTCCCCAGCGATCGCTCCGTAAAAAAGCGCCCAATTCCAGATTATCTAATACTGTTTGTCTGGCAAGCACTCTCCGACCTTCTGGGCTATGCGCGATGCCAATTTGGACTATGCGATCTGGTCGTAAGTTATTAATAGATTTGCCATTGTAGATAATCTGTCCCGATCCCATGGTGACTAGGCGCGAAATAGTTCGTAAGGTCGTAGTTTTACCAGCACCATTCGCCCCAATTAAAGTTACTATTTCTCCTTCAGTGACCTGCAAGCTAACATCCTGTAAAGCCTGAATACCTCCATAGCGAACGCTAAGATTGTTAATCTCTAACACTTAATCCCATCTCCTAAGTCTTTGCCACAGCTATACTATAGCTGCCGCCAGTCTTGATAGGACAAAATTAAAACTCAAAATAGAGTTGTCGCGCGGAGCGCGGCAACTCTATTTGGGGTTTTATGTCCTGATACAGTTGGCGGCAGCTTTATGAAGATTAGGCTTTGCTTGGTGAATATTGATTTGGGCGATCTGGATCGAACTGAGAACCATCAAAAAAAGTTTCTATCCCCCGTGAAGTCGAAATCGGAATATTGGTATCGGGAACACCGATCGCTTTAGCTGCATTTCTCCAGAGATCTTCACGATTCACCGCATCAATAATTTCTCGGGTTGGCAAACTAGGCGGTAACAGCCCCCATCTTTGATATTCGGAGAGAAACCATAGATCGTGACTTTTGTAGGGATAGGAAACCGAAATACCATCATTTGACCAATATTTAATGGCGTAATTTAGGGAATTAGAACTATTTTTAAGCATTCCCTTTGTCGGTTTAGGACTATTTTTAAAGAGTTGAGCAAACATCTTGATCGGATTTGAGCTTGTCAAGCGATTATTGGCAAAGTTATTGGTCACGTCATTTATAAAATAGATTGCCAAAAGCGTATTTAATGTTCGGGCATTGGCAGGATCGTCACACCAGAGCTGTGCTTCCATCGTGGCTTGAAGGATAGCCTGTGTAGCGATCGGATATTTGTCTACCCAATCGGCACGCATTGCCAAAATTTCCCCTGGATAATTGCGCCAAATTTCGCCAGTGGCGATCGCAGGTTCGGCAAGATTTCCTTCCATTAGTTTGAGTGTTCGCCAGCTATCTAAGCAGAATAAGTCGGCTCGATGCTGCTTGATTTGGGGGATGATCTCATCGAGGGGGATTTCGAGGATATCGATATCGCGAAGGGGAACGATATCCATAGCGGCTAGCCAATATCGGAGCCAGAGATCGTAGTTACTCCCAATTTCCGCGATCGCGCTATTCATCGGATTACCAAATAACTTGGCGATATCCTGCCAAGCGGAGAAGGTGGCATGTTTAACTTGAATTCCTAAAGGCTTCAATCGTTTAGAAGCGACTATATAACCTCCGTGGGTATGCAGTCGCATCAGTACATACATGGCAGTCTTTTTTTGGTTAATTAAGCCTTCATTTAACAGTTCGGGCAAAGGGCTATAAAAATGCCCACCATCAATTCCATAGTCATTTGTGCCTAAATCCGTTCCCGTTGCAGTATGCTCTCCTAGAGACTGCCAACTGCTAAAGGGAACTAACTGCACATCAGTCATGCCATATTTGGCAAATAGCTTTTGTTTTTGGGCGACCAATAGGGGGGCGATTTCAATCGAAGGAATTATGCCCAGCCGTACTGCTGGGATTTCAGGAATACCCGAAGCAGCAGCGAAGGTATTATTTGGCAATGGCTCATTTCCTAGTGGCTTAGAGCTACAGTTATTGAGAAATAAGCCCCCTGCTGCTGCGCCTAAGGTTTGGATCGCGGTTTTTAGGAGCTTGCGTCTAGATTGCATAACATTCGTGCAGTGACGCAAATGTGTCACTGCATCCTACGCTAAAAATGAATAAACTATATCTAGAATACGTTGACTGGATTGACCATCTCCAAAGGGATTAGCCACATTTGCCATCTGTTCGTAGGCATGGCGATCGCTAAGGAGAGTAGCTGCCGCCGCAACGATATCCTTAGTTTCTGTCCCAACGAGTTTGCTCGTACCTGCGGCGATCGCTTCAGGACGCTCGGTCGTCGAACGCAATACCAGTACAGGTTTGCCAAGACTAGGGGCTTCTTCTTGTAAACCACCCGAGTCGCTCATGATCAGATAGCAGCGTTGCATTGCCCCCACTAATTGCTCGTAATCGAGGGGTTCAACCAAGAAAATTCGGGAATGATCGCCCAATTGAGCCATTAACGGTTCGCGTACCACGGGGTTGAGATGCATCGGCAAAACTAACGCAACATCGGGGAAATCGGCGAGGATTTGCAACCATGCTTGGATAATTTGTCCCAAAGGTTCGCCCCAATTTTCACGGCGATGAACGGTGGCTAAAATTACTCGCTGCGCCGACCAATCTAAGCCTTTGATGTCACATTGAGGCGATCGCTTGGAAACATACAAAAGCGCATCAATAACTGTATTGCCCGTATGATGAATACCCGTTTTGACTCCAGAGACTTGAAGGTTCTCTACCGAAGCGAGGGTAGGTGCAAAATGTAGTTGGGCAATTTGGGAAACTAAACGACGATTTGCTTCCTCAGGAAATGGATTGAAGAGATTATCAGTGCGCAGTCCAGCTTCCACATGACCTACGGGAATCTGTTGATAAAAAGCTGCTAAAGCTGCGGCAAAAGCGGTGGTGGTGTCTCCCTGAACTAAGACTATATCAGGCTGAATTTCTTTGTATAACTTCTCTAACCCAATCAAGCTATTGCAAGTAATTTGGGTAAGAGTCTGCTTTGGTTGCATGATGTTTAAGTCATAATCCGCTGTAATGTCAAACAACTGCATGACCTGAGCGACCATTTCTCGGTGTTGTCCTGTCAGAATCACCGAAGTTTGGAAATGAGCGTTACTTCTAAATAAATGCACGATCGGCGCAAGTTTAATTGCTTCTGGACGAGTTCCTAAAGTGATGCAGACATGGAATTTATTGGACAAAATAATCCTCTCTCAGTAGGCTTTCTGAACAGATAGAGTAATACCAATTCCAAAAATGGCAACGCCATTTTTGGAATTTCAAAACCTTACGGGGTTTATTTTTTAATTGGCTGAGCGAAGTCAAATCCCTATTTTTCTCATAGACTCTATCGCAATAACTCTATCGCATTATTAGCTGTGATGAATTAGAGGCAGCCTTAGCGGCTTTGCCTCCACCCAATGCAGTATGAATACCTCTTAAGGAGACGATAATAACCACACAAACAACAACATATTGAGCAAGTTGAATGCTAAAAATAGGAGTTTTTAGTAGGGATTGCCACAAGGATTTATGGGGTGGGGCGATCGGATCTAATTCATCTAACGGGGAATTATTAATATCTGAACTAGCTACTGAACTAGCTACTGAACTAGCTACTGAACTAAGATCGGGATCGTTTGAAACTAGGGGAATATCCGAAAAAAACAATAATTCTCCATCTTTAGAAGCCCGAATGGATTCTAAAGGTACATTATTACTAGACCCTAGATCGATATCTGGCAGAGGCTCAGGGGAAGCGATCGCGCCAAACATTTCATCGAGATCAGGGCTAGCCGATGAGGTGTCATTTTCACTATTGGAGCGATCGCGAGGATCGTTTCGCTCTAGCATAGATTTTGGTGGAAATACTGGTAAGGGGGGTATTGTAAGCTTTTTTGTGGGCTCAGTGGTTCCGCCATTGTTACTAAGACTTGCCTCTTTTGGCTCGTCCTGCTCAGCCAAATAAATTTCCTCTGTCCATGCTGGCTCATCACTACCAGTTTGCTGCCAAGACACTACGATCTTAGAAATTGTTTGGACTTCAATGGTAAGAAACCATTTTTTTAGCATTCCTACTAATATCTGGCGCTTAGGAATTCGCATTTCATCATCGAGCGATCGCAGATCGGACTCGATTAAAACTTCTAAGCGATCATCATTACGCTCTACATTTGCTAGCATTCCTTGAGATTTTAGCAAACGGTTCATTAAAGATGCGATCGCACTAACATTTCCTTGTTTAGCTTGTTCGACTAACGGATTTTGTGCCATATTAGCAGCCTCGAATGCTTAACCTAATGTATTACCTAATTTATTATCTGATTGATTGCCTTATCTAATAAGCCAAATGTATCAGAATCTTTGCAGCTTGGACAGATCGCTACAAGATAAGTAGCTGGTCATAATTAAAATCCAGATCTAAAATCTGCGGCGTACTTTGCGCGTGCGCCGCAGGTTTTAGGGTTTTATATTTAATTAAATCCACTTACTTAGTCCTAAGAAAGAATTTATATTATAAGGACGAGGGCGCAAAACTTTATCCATCCTCATAACATTTACCACTACCTATTCACAACTATCCAACAAATCTTTACACCCACAATTAGCCATACAGGTTTGTATAGCACCCTAAGATTTGCTGAAGACATAAAACCTAAAAGATGGGCAGCGGCGCATCGCACTGCCGCCCATCTTTTGAGTCGGTTTTAAGTTTACTTATGCTTAGATACTTATATCCTTTGTATAACTTTTATATAACTTTTATAGATAAATATCGATTGGGATTAGGTATCATTCATTCATTACTTTGCGTTTCAGAAAAAGTGAACGTATTGGGGGAAAGTTAGCTTTTTCAGTTTTTGACTTTCTAAACAATTATTTCAATAGGTCACTTTATGAAAACGGTATTAAAAGGTCTATCTGCTGGTATTTTTTCTCTAGCTAGTTGGAGTGCAATAGCGATCGCTCCCGTATTTGCTGGGTCAATAAATAATGTCACAATCGGGGGTAGCGCCCCCAATGACTATCTAGTCTTTAATGCAGATGCTACAAATACTTTTCTTATATCTAACACTTTGGCAAATGTCCAAAACGTTTTAGATGGCAATGCTATTAGTCCTACAGGCAATATCGAATTAGCGGCAAGTAGCGAGCAACCTAGTTTTGATTTCACCAAAAATACCACTCTCCAAGGAACAATTGGTGGCAAGTCCATCACTTTGAGCAGTCTTACCGCAAGTGATTGGTCGGTGATTGGTACAACTTGGTTTAATGCCGCGCTCACAGCCTATGGACTAGGGGGACTACCCAGCAATGTCAAAAGCTTTGCCTTCAGCCAATTTGCAAGCAATGGCGGATTTCAGAAGTTTAGCGATCCCAATATCTCCTATGTCAATCAAAATGACAATACTGGCGAAATTTCCATTGGTTTAGCGGGTTATCTAGATGCAACTCAACTATTACTTTCAGTTCTCCCCGATAGTTTTAAGCCTTTGTTAATTGGCAAAACTCTTCAAGCGAGCGAGCTTGTGAAGTATGACTACGACGGTCAGACGGGCTATCTGTATAGCTTTAATGCCACAAATTCGGGATTAGTTGCTGTGGATGATGGAGTTTCACATACTGGTAACTACGAAGTTTATATCCAAGGTTCTAGACCAGTTCCCGTTCCTGCGGCTTTTCTGGGAATCGCCTTAGCAGGAGCGATGGGAGCGGGTATGCTCAAACGTCGCCAACTCAATCGCTAGTTTAGATTCTCTATAGCTGTCGCTATTCGCACCCAAGAAGAGAAGGTTGGCACTTCGTTCCAACCTTCTCTTCTTGAGATTTATGTACTAATACTTGGCTCAAACCCAAGAGGTGATTGGCGGCGCTCCGCGCCGCCAATCACCTCTTGGATTTTATGTTCTAGTACAACGACAGTTATATATCAAAGAGGAAATGTCGCGTTGCGACATTTCCTCTTTGATATTTTTATACAAGTCTAACTAGCTTGGCGCTTAAGTCCCACATCCGTTCAGCTCTGGCATCATCACGGGCTTGGGGAGATACGGTCTGTACAAAAGATTTACCATCTTGCTTCTGACGATTACCCCAACTCCAATAGGCTCCCGACTGCCTGTATTCAGGATCGGCAATGACAGCGGCTACCCGTTGACCTGATAGTTCTTGAGTTACATAACCCTTCGTGATGTTCTTTTGGAACAATGGGAATAGCTTCTGGAAGAGAGGATAGTGATTACGGAATAGGGGAGTGTCAGCAACACATCCTGGGTAAAGAGAAGTAAAGGTAATGCCTGTAGATTCATGGTAGCGACGGTGCAATTCTCTCATGGTTAAGATATTGCAAACTTTACTCTCTTTATAGGCTCGGACTGGTTCAAATTTCTTCCCATTTGCCATTGAGATTGGTGGTTTAAATCCTTTCTCAAATCCCTCTAAGTTACCGAGATCGGGTTGTGGAGGAATCTTTCCACCCAATTCATCGGGGTTATGGGTAACGGTTCCTAAAATAACCATACGCCGATCGGCATAGGTTGATTTTTTCATGTCCTCAAGCAACAGGTTGCAAAGGAGAAAATGGCTGAGGTGATTGGTGGTCATGGTTAGCTCAAAGCCCTCAGGCGATCGCAAGGGTTCTTTGAGCAAGGGCATATAGATGGCAGCATTACACAATAGGGCATCTAGGGATCGACCTGTAGCGCGGAATTTAGCAATAAATTCACGAACGCTGACCAAAGAGCCAAGATCGACTTGGATGATTTCATATCTATCCTTAGGAATGCCTACAGATTCTGCTGCTTTGTGGGTTTTATCGATATTGCGACAAGCCATGACAATAAACCAGCCTTTATCGGCAAGAGCCTTAGCTGACCATAATCCTACGCCTGAAGAAGCGCCTGTGATAATTACTGTAGGTAACTGTGGATATGACATTTTTAAGAATAAATTTATAAACTTTGTTTAAAATTCTACAGTGATTTGGACTAAGGTGATACTTAAGAATTTTTACCGAAAGCACCACTTGCTAAAGCTTTGAGAATACTATGGAGGCTAATGCTTGCAGCATTTTTTTGATAAGTAGTTCGCGCTCAAATTTCAGTATAATATAAGATATTGAGATAAATATGATCAATGACTGAGGCAGAATTTAATCGACTGGTTAAGAGACTGGAAGTATTTGCTAGAAAAGATCCTAAAGCTTATAAGAATCAGGTCTGGTTAATGGCAATGCTAGGCTATTTCTATATGTTTAGCGCGATCTTGTTTCTGATTGGTGGTTCAGTTGGGATTGTCTGGCTAGGTATCCATAATGCAAATTTTATAGCCCATGTTTTCACATCCCTAAGAGGCGCAGCAACTTTTCGTGGGGCGATTTTTCTCTGTTTTTTTATTCTGGCAACAATTTGCATTTTCTTTGTTGTCGCGATCGTCATGCTTAAATCGTTATGGATCAATTTTCCCAAACCTACAGGCATCGAATTAGAGCGTGAGCAGTTCCCTTCTCTATTTAAAGTTTTAGATGAGTTAAGGCGAGCAGAAAAAGCACCACAACTCGATCATGTGATTCTTAATCGAGAATTTAATGCTTCAGTGATGCAAGTCCCCCGACTTGGAATATTAGGCTGGAATGAGAATTATCTGACTATCGGGCTGCCCCTCATGCAAGCTCTCTCTGCCGAGCAATTCCGTGCTATTCTTGCCCATGAATTTGGACATCTTTCTAATAAACATAAAATCTATCTCATTCGCCATACATGGCTACAAATTTTTAGATCTGTCCAAAACGCTCATCAAAATTGGTTATATTCTCTACAAGGAAGTATCGGGCAAGCTGTAATTATTTTTGATGGACTTCTATCTAATTTTTACTATTTCTTAACTTGGTATATTCCTCGGTTTGACGCTTATTCTTTCGTCCTTGCACGTACCTATGAATATGAAGCCGATAGATGTGCCGTAAAACATGCTGGGCAGAGAGCTACAGCCGAAGCCCTCACCAATGTCTATGCTAAAAGTTCATTTGCTACCGAACTATTTTGGCAAGACATCCACCAACAAGCAAAACATCATTCCGAGCCTCAAGGAAATCCATTTATATCCATAGGTCAAGCACTCAAAAATCCTATTCTCGATCAAAAATATTGGTTAGAACAAGCTTTAGAAGAGGAGACAAATAACTCAGATACACATCCCTGTTTGAGCGATCGCCTCAGAGCTTTAGGACTGCCAGCTAAAAATGCGGGAATTTTTTTAGTACCTTTGGAGATATCTGCCGCAGAAACATTACTAGGAAATAGTATCAGGAAATTAGCCAGCCAATTTAATCGTGAGTGGCGGGAAATTATTTTACCCGAATGGAAAGAGCAATTCCTTCATGCGAAAAACTTACGAGCCTGTCTAGCCGAATTAGAGGATCTCGAAAAGAAATATCCTCTTTCACCTAAGGATTTATGGAATCGATCGCGTTGGCTGATGGAGCTAGAGGGAGAACTAGCTGCTTTACCAACCCTGAAGGCACTCTTAGTCAAAGAACCCGATCATGCGATCGCTAATTTTATTGTTGGTAAACATTTGATATGGCAAAAGGATGAAAAAGGTGTAGATCATCTTAAATTAGCCATGAAGCATGATCGTGAACTTGTACCATTAGGTGAGCAAATTTTGTCTTCCTTTGTATTGGAAAACCAAGATAATCAGAAGGATAGAATACAATGAATCAGCATAATTAAAGACCAAAACCTAGAAGAGCGTTACGCTCTTCTAGGTTTTAATCTTACCTTTAGTTACTTATTAAACCGATCGCGTCATTTGTACTCGATAGCGTTCTTTTTTGGTAATCATAATGTCGCCAATCGTGACTCTTCCTTTACCGCGAATGGCGATGAGATCGCCAGATTTGAGTTGATAGTTGGGCTGCGAGATAGTCTTCCAGTTAACGCGCACATCTTCACCGTTAATCAAGTCCACCATTTTGCTGCGCGACATCCCGAAACCGAAAGAAGCGATCGCATCGAGTCTCAAGGATGCCTCAGTGGAAGTCAGTTCTTTAGTGACGGGAATGCGAATTTTTAACTCTTCCCAAGCGATCGCATTGACCTTAACGGGAACTGTCCGTACTTGATTGAAATGTAGTTGCAAGTATTCGACGAGTTCTGGCACGACGATCGCCTGTGCGCCTTTTTCTCCTAGTACATTGACATCGCCGACCTTTTGCCGCTCGATCCCCGTTCCGAGAATCGCACCAAGGAAATCGCGATGGGTAGCAGTGTCAAACAGAAAATTACCAGCGATCGATATTGCGGTGAGACTGACCATTGACGGATCGAGGGGCAATTCACTACGGGCGATCGCTAATCTTTGGCGTTCGGCTTGTTCGTAGCCGCCCCATGCAAGGCAATGAATTTCGGTCATTTTGCCAAATACTTGGAGGGCTTCGGTAATTTCGGGTGGTGATAAAAAATCACTGCACACGACTTCCCACGTCTGAACTGCGCGATCACCTAAGTCTAGCAGCCGACTGAGGGTGTCGCGATTTTCAACATGATTCAATAGGTCACGGGGTAACATTAGATTTCGTCAAATTCCTCTTCGGGAATGCGTTGTTTGGACTTGTCAGGAATTTTGGTTTCGCCCCAAGCATCGCGGATCTGCTGTTGGGTTTCGTTGCGAAAGTCGGGTTTGTTGGAGGTAGGGTAATCATCCTCGAAGTCGTCGTATTCATCGTCGTAATTATCGATCGGTGGTGGAGCGATCGGACGCGATGGTTCGGGCCTCATTTCGGCTCTAGCTTGACGACGTTGGGGTGGGGGATTAACGGGGACGCGCTCCTCTGCCCAATTATCGCCATCATCCCAAGATTGCTCTTGACGATAGACAGGACGCTGTTGCTGTGGTGGTGGCGAATAGGTGCTTCGCGTACCCGACGATAGGGCGTTATCGCGAATGGTGGTCGAGGGTGGCATATAGTCATCCTCAAATTCATCTTCCCAAGGTGCTTTTCCTAGCCCCAGACGCTCTAGCAGCCCCTTGCTTAGTTGGGTCATCCGATCTTCCATACCTTCGGTGACGATGATGCGATCGCGTCCTACGGCAATGATTTCGTTTACATCTAGCTCATAGGTGCTGATCAGGCTAGCGGGGATAATCGGGTTGCCGATCGAGGCAACAATCAAAAACATTAAGTCGCCCGTTTCTGGGTCAAATTTAAAGTCTCTTACTTTGCCGAGCAATTCGCCTGATTCGGTGACGACTTCATTGTTAATGAGGGTGGTGTAGCGTTCGGTAACCAAAATATCTTCGAGTACCGACTCATCATCAACCAATATTGCGTCTGGTCCCAGTAAATCAATGTTGTCAAGGGACATAAAAAATGTGTCGCCGATGCCTATCGGTGTCCCTGGAACAAATCGCTCGGCAACGGTTACTCCCGTAACGCATCGGCGATCGACATCTAGCCAAATTTGCGTTACGATGCCAAGCCGAATTGCCGATCGCTTGCTAAAGACTTGCAAACCCAATACGGCGGCACGTTGACGAAGATTTTCCGATTGCATCATGGCGGTGACGTGACTCTAAATGATTCCCAAACAATCCCCAACGGGTGGGGCATGAACTAAACAGGAGGGTAAATACCTAGCCCTGATTCTAGCAGACTAGATCCCCGTCGGTATCTTAACGTTTGTTCGGGTGGTTGTTCGGGCGATCGCATTTTCTAATAAGTATTTCGGCATAAAGGATTCACTACAAGTTCAGCGCGATCGCATTTCACCCCTGTCGGGCGTAAACTTTGCACTTAGCATCTCTCTTTTGCCCTTTCATAAGCCAAATCATGCTCAGCAAAACTAACCACCTGTACCCGTTTCGGCGTTGGTGATTCATACACTCGATACACCAAACGAAAGCAAACACCGTTATAGTCAATCTCCAAAGCGCGATAATGCTTTAACTCACCCCGCAAATCATGGCTAGGCACTCCCTGCGTTTGCACTGGATCAATCGCCAAAACAAACTGATATTTAGCAAGATCCTTCTGTAGAAACTCAGGCAACAGAGGTAAATCTTCAACACCCACTAGCGGATGCAACGTAACCCTATACTTCGGCTTTTTTGTAACCACGCTTCACCAACCATTCATTTAAAGCCTCTTCATCGATCTCATCATCTTCATGGACAACCGTGATCCACATAGACTCGTCATCCTCATCCGCTAAACGGGCGATCGCCTTCGCCTCCGCCGATTGGGGCGAAAGCTCCGCACCTAACGCTTGATAAATCTGCCATTTCTGCTCCTTGGGCAAAGTTTGAATCAGCGTTAGCAAATTAGCAAACGACACTTGGGCATTAATAGACAACAAAGCCGAATCATGCGACGGTTCAGAAACTTGCTCAATCACTTGCTCAATCACAAGAGCATCAACTTGTTCAGTTTGTTCAGTACTAACGGGCTTTTCAGTTACTTGCATAGATTTAACACTCCAATAATTGCTCTAACTTTTGTACCTCAGCCGCTATAAAAGATTCTAGCTTGAGCCGTCCCGTCGTCATCTTTGACAAGGCGATCGCTATTTCAATCGGGATATCTTAACTTGAAAATTTGAGCTAATATTGTGGCAATTCCTGACGGAAAGATATTGTCGCCGCTACGTCCTTCGGGGTTGATTTACGGCATGGGTGTAGAGATTTGTTTTGATGGTTATTTGCGATCGCTGATAAGCGCTTATCAGCAGTGGTGGCGCTTGTATACGCTGACGGATGCGACGGGACGGGAATCGCAACGGGGGGAACGCGATCGCATTGCTCCTGCTTTTTTTGACTTCGGCTTAATGGTGCAGACGGTGGACAAGGAAAAAGTAGAAAGTCAAAAGGAAAAAGAGGAAGGGGAAAAAGAAAAAATCGAGCGGTTGCCTGTGCTGGAGGGGATCTGTAAGTATGCGGCGGAGCATGTGTTGCTGGTGGGTAGACCAGGATCGGGGAAGTCTATGGCTTTGGCGCGGTTGTTGTTGCAGGAGGCGGAAAATGCGTTAAACGATCATCAGCAAGCGAAAATTCCTGTATTGGTGGAGTTGCGGTATTTACCCTCGGAGGCGAATGAGTCGTCTGTATGCGATCGCATTGTTGCTTTTATGCACAAACACGATCCTGCCTTGGATATTAATGAGGCGAGGATTAAGCAGTTATTGCGTCAGGGGCGGTTGTTGCTGTTGGTGGATGGGGTGAATGAGTTGCCTTCGGATCGCGGTCGCGTCATGGTAAATCAATTTCGGGAGCTTTATCAAAAAACTTGCCCGATGATCTTTACGACGCGGGAGTTGAGTGCGGGTGGGGATTTGGGGATTGCGAAGCGGTTAGAGATGCAGCCCTTGACGGAGCCGCAGATGCAGCAGTTTGTGATGGCATATTTGCCGACACAGGGGGAGAGGTTGTTGCGGCAGTTGTCGGGACGGTTGCGGGAGTTTGGGCAAACGCCTTTGTTGTTATGGATGCTTTGTTCGTTGTTTCAGCATCCAGAATTCAAGGGGCAGATTCCACCGAATTTGGGTATGGTATTTCGGGCGTTTACGGTGGGCTATGGGGACAGGATTAAGCAGGATGTGACGCTATCGAAGGATTCGCGGGCATGGTGGGGGCGGTTGTTGCAGTATCTAGCTTTTAAGATGACATGCGGCGAAAATCTGACTGAATTGCAGGTGGCGATTTCGCGGCGGGATGCGGAGCAGATTTTGGTGGAGTTTCTGCGAGAGAAGGTGGAATATGCGGATGATTGTGCGGGGCGGTGGTTGGAGGATTTGCTGAAGCATCATTTGATTCAGATTAGCAATGACCGCATTGAGTTTCGGCATCAGTTGATTCAGGAATATTATGCGGCGGAGTGGTTGTTGGGGCTGTTGCCGAGTTTGAGTGATGCGCGGTTACAGCAGGGCTATCTCAATTATTTGAAATGGACGGAACCTTTGGCGTTGATGTTGGAGTTGGTGGAGGGTGAGGAGCAGGCGGTGCGGGTGGTAAGGCTGGCGCTGGAGGTGGATTTGCGGTTAGGGGCGAGGTTGGCTGGGGCAGTGAAGTATGGGTTTCAGGAGAAGACTGTTGGGTTGTTGTTGAGGGAAATAGAAGAATGGGAAATTCCGAAGTTATATGCGATCGAGCTTTTAGGAGAAACAAGGTCTGATTATGCGAGCGAATTATTAAAAGTATCACTCAAGATTGAAAATCATGAATTATGTAGAAAATCAGTAAATTCATTAGAAAATATTCGTGGTGAAAAAGCAGATAAAATCCTCTTTCAATCTCTCAATAGTAAAGACATTTATGTGCGTTGGAAATCAGCACAAATATTAGGAAACAATAGCAATGATAAGGCTATTGAAGAACTTATTAAACGTCTCTACCATAAAAGCCCTAGTGTTTGTAAAACAGCCGCAGAAGCACTAGGAAATGTTGGTAGTGATAAAGCTGTTAAGACTCTCATTCAAGCACTAAAACATCAAAATGATGATGTATGTGTAAAAGCAGCAGAGGCTTTGGGGAAAATAGGTAATGATCAGGCTGTTGAACCTCTCATTCAAGCTCTAAAACATCGTAATGAAGATGTATGTGAACAAGCAGCAGAGGCTTTAGGAAAAATAGGTAGTGATCAGGCTGTTGCCCCTCTTGTTCAGGCTCTAAAAGATAATCAAGGCTATAATGACACTTGTTGGAAAATAGCAGAGGCTTTAGGGAAAATAGGTAGTGATCAGGCTGTTGACCCTCTTGTTCACGCTCTAAAACATAAAGATCGGTATGTTCGTAGATATGCGGCAGAAGCACTAGGAAAAATTGGCAATGACAAAGCTGTTGAATCTCTTATTCAGTTTCTAAATCATCAAAATTCAGGTTCTACTGAGTATTATAAAGCAGTAGAGGCGCTGGGTAAAATTGTTAGTGACGGAGCTATCAATTTGTTAATTAAGGTTCTCAAAGATAAGGATATTTATACGCTCAACCCATATATACGAGCCTCATTATCAGAAATCTTAGGAAACATCGGTAGTGATAAAGCCATTGAACCTCTTATTCAAGTTCTCAAAGATAAGCATTCTGGTGGACGTTGGCAAGCAGCAGAGGCATTAGGTAAAATTGGTAGTGAGAAGGCTATCCCATCGCTTACTCAAGCTCTTGAAGATGAAGATTCTTATGTACGAATGTATTCAGCAGAAGCTCTAGAAAAAATTGGTGGTGGTAAGATCCCTGAATATTTAGCTGAACATCTAATTCAACTAAAAAATGATCATAAAGCAGTAGAGGTATTGGGTAAAATTGGCAGCGATAAAGCTATCGCATTACTCATTCAAACTCTCAAAGATGAAGACTCATATGTAAGAGGATTTGCGGCAGAGGTATTAGGAGAAATTGGTGGCGATAATGTTGTTGAACCTCTCATTCAGTCTCTTAAAGATAAAGACTCTTCTGTGCGTAAGATTTCAGCAAATGCTTTAGGGAAAACTGAAAGCGAAAAGTCCATTGAATCCCTCACTCAATCTCTAAAAGATTTAATATCTGGTGTTCGTGAGAATGCAGCAAAGTCATTATGTCAAATTGCTCAAGCCGATCGCAACTTACCCACACTCACCCAACAACTTCCCCATCTCCTCACCCTCATCCCCACAGAAGCCAGCCAAGAAGCCCTCTCAGTCATCACTGCCATCCAAGCCCGATGCAAATACTACAACTACGACATAGCCCAAACACCTTTGCAGGAAGAAAACAACAATGATAAAGTCCTATCAAACCCACAAGGAAACATAATACACATGACAGAAATTAACAATAATTTTAGCGGCGCAAACTTTGGTGCAGCCAATATCGCCAACCTCGGCGGCACTGTCAACGAGCAGAAAATTGTTCAAAAAACTGAAGTTCCCAAACAAAACCTAGCCGAAGCCACAAAAGAAGTTCAGGAATTGCTTAATCAACTAGCCAAAACCAACCCCAGTGAAGCTACCATCGCAGAAACCATCCACCAAGAAATCAAGCGCAATCCCACCCTCAAAGCAAGATTAGTCAATGCCCTAAAAACTGGCGGCATCGAAGCCTTGAAAGCCATATTCAACAATCCATTGGTCAGCATCCCCGTAGAGACAGTCAAAGGATTTTTGGAAGCAGAAAGCTAAAATATGCACCTCTAACAGCAACTATAATAAAAACACTTCCACCACAGATTGCCAAACTTGAGGAACTAAACAATGACACTCGAACAACTAGAAAACGAAGTACTTGCATTACCCCAAGACTCCCTAATTCATCTATTCACCCGCCTAATCGAACAACTAGGCAAAACCAACGAAATCGATCGCGAAGTTGAAAACGACTGGCTCGAAGAAGCCGAAGCACGCGACCATGATCTAACCAGTGGCGAAGTGATTGGCTATCCCGCCAGCCAAGTATTCGCAGACCTTCGCGCATCCCTAGCCTAGAAACTTGCTATGAAAGAAATCATTTTTCATCCATTAGCCCAACAAGAGCTAGACGACGCGATTGGCTACTACAAAACTCAAGACAAAGCGATCGCCCTAGAGTTTTTAAATACCGTAGAGTCCTCAACCAACTTACTAACCCGTTATCCAGAACTCGGCTTAAAATTTCGAGGCTCAGTTCGGCGATTAGTGATATCAAAATTCCCGTATTCGCTTCTATACCGACTTTTAGATGGTGAGCAAATTTATATTTTAGCGATCGCGCATCACAAGCAAAAACCTAATTATTGGCGCAAACGGAAGTAATCTTGAAAATTCGTTTTGCCATTACCCGATGACTTCGATGAAACATTAACCGACTTTGAGGAATATTTATGACAGTACAAGACCTAGCGATCGCCAAAATCCAACATCTTCCTACTGAACTCGCTCAGGAAGTAAGTGATTTTATTGACTTTCTCATGCTCAAACAAGACAACCAACGTTGGGAGCAATGGACACAATTTAGCGAATCCCTAACCATCAGCGAATCCGACTTTAGTGACTATCTCAAAAATCTAGAGGACTACGAAGAAAAACTAGTGCGCGGAGAAATCCAATGGTAACAGATTCGAGTAATTGATAAAACTAGAATTCTCAAAGCGATCGGGCAACTAGAAGAACCGTATATCCAACAACTAGCCCAAGCCCTAAAAACTATTCTTGATTTGCAATAACCGCAAATGGATAAACTAGAAAATTACCGTCTATACATTCAAAATCTTCTGGAAAAGCATAGTCATTTTAAAACTCAAGACGATGTACAGAGTGAGTTGATTTTTGACACCGTGCGCGATCGCTATCAACTGATGCGTATTGGCTGGAAAGGCTTGAAGCGCGTCTATCATACTGTTCTGCATTTTGACATCAAAGACGGAAAAATCTGGCTACAGCAAAATATAACTGATATTGACGTAGGACAAGAATTACAAGAGTTCGGTATTCCCAAAGAAGACATCGTACTGGGTTTACATCCTCCCTACAAAAGACCCTATACAGGCTATGGAGTAGCTTAAACATATGTCCAACTATCGCGCCTTGCGTCAGGAAATAGAACAAGATCTGGGCGATCGCATTACTAACGACTGACTCGAAGAAACCGAAGCACGCGATCGCGACCTAACCAGTGGCGAAGTAATTAGCTATTACAATGTTAAAGGATTCTTCTTCGCAGTCACCACACCAAAAATCCCATTAGGTTCCATTTGTACCTGAAAGTCTTGAAAACCAGCAGCCCTAGCCCAGTGGTGAATTAATTCCCAAGAGCGTACACGCATCACCCAAGGCAAACCCGTATGGGCAGGCAGAGTCCGCGCAATCATCTCTAACTGAGGGTGCTGCGGCTGAATTGTGAAAACCAGAGTTCCATTCGTATCGAGGGTTCGATAGAGTTGTTGGAAGTGGTGTTCGATTAATCCATCATTAGGCAAGATTTCATGTAAGCCCGACACAATTACCACATTCGGTTTCGGCTGCACGCGCTCTAGATCGGCATCGCTAAACGCATCAGCTTGCTCGATCTGCACCTTAACGCCAAATTGGTCGGCTAACTGCCTTGCCTTAGCTACATTCTCGATTTTGTAATCGCGCAAAGTTGCGGCGATCGCTGCCGATGAAAACTCTTGCAATACCTCTAGATCGTAGCGACCACCACCACAGGCAACATCGAGCAAATGGCAGGGGATATTTTTTGGGAGATAGGACTGGAGTACCTCGCGTAGTGTAGCTTTCATCAGTAAAGATCTGCATCTAATCCCGCGCCATCCCTGAGAATTAAGATAGAACCAGTCAATCAACTTTCCTAAGAGCGTAAATCCACTCGGTCTATTGTGGTAGACATATTCCAACATCACACCCGAATCAAATCCATACTGAAAGCCGATCTGAATACCATTGGATAGTTTGCCAATAGTCTGGAGGGAGAAATTCATCAATCCGTAATACCAAGCCTTGGGATTCCAGATAGGTAAGGGGTGAAGGAGTTGTTCGTAAGTGGGCGATGATTTTTGTAGCATGATGACCTCTTAGAGAAGGAATTGGTATTAGACATTAAGTAGCTGGGCATAATTAAAACCCAGAATCAGAACCTGTAGCGCAGGCTGCGCGTGCGCTACAGGTTTTGGGGTTTATATTTAATTGCGCCCCTAGTAAGGTTTTGAGATTCCCAAAATGGCAACGCCATTTTGGGAATTGGTATTAGATTAGAAAGAGAGCATTCTTTCGTCTGAGAGAGCCTGTATGCGATCGCTTAGTTGCTGGAGAAAGCCCTGTTTCTGACCATTCCAATACATCGATTCACCGATGCAGATCCAGCAGAGCAAGGGCACTATCAGAAAATCACCTTTAGGAAGAGCTTTGCCCAGACCGTGCAGAAAAATGGGGACAATTGGCACATCAGGGTTTAGTTTCGCTAAATGGACGATCCCAGTTCTAAATTCGCTGAGGTGTTCGGGTGTTCCCCTCGTCCCTTCGGGATAAAGAATCAGGATTTGCTTTTCCGCTAGAGCCGTGGCACAGCTTTTAAAAAAATTGCGGTGAGCGCCATGGCGATCGCAGCAGCTACCAGCATTAGCATCACTAGAGACGGGAATAATATGCAGAATGTGACGGGCAAACCAAGCTAAGCAAGGATTTTGGTTGAGAAAATACTGCTCATTTGCCAAGGGACGAAGATGCCGCATCATCGACAAAGGGAAGAGTGAAAAGAGAACAATCGTGTCCAGATGACTATTGTGATTGGCGACGATAATTGCAGGACCATTTGTGGGCAATCGTTCGCGATGGCGGATACGTAGTCCAAGCACTAATACAATAATTTTTGCAGTTAGATAGAAGATGACATTGAGAATGAGTCTCATAATAATTGTCCGTGATAGTAGAAATAAACAGTAAAATGGAAGAAGAGAGGAGCCGTATAGGTGAGGCTGTCAATGCGATCTAAAATGCCTCCATGTCCAGGGATCAGATTACCGCTATCTTTAATTCCTAAATCTCGTTTTAGCGCCGAGATATTGACATCACCGATAAATCCCGTCAGACTCAAGAGCAGCCCCAGACCAGCAGCATGAATTAGATCGAAGGGAGTCAGCAATGGAGCCATGGCGATCGCCAATCCCGTGGTTGTGACGATGCCCCCAATCAAGCCTTCGACGGTTTTCTTGGGGCTGACCTTTGGAATAATGGGATGGCGACCGCATAGCTTACCGAAGAGGTATTGAGCGATATCGTTAATTTCGGTCATTAGTAATAGATAGACTAATAAGCCTGTGCCACCTGCGATCGGGTTACCACTCAGGGGCAGTATGGCAAGGTAAGAGAGATGGCTGATCGTATAGACATTCAGCATCAGTCCCCAATGGAGCGTCCCGATCGCGTTTAAATAGCCTTGGGTTTCACCATCGAGCAACATGCGCATCGGTAATAACAAAAAAATGTAGATGGGAATGAAGATCAAAAACATGCCATACCAGCCAATATAGATCCAGAAATATTGCAGGAAGAGCGCGAGGTAAGCCCATAGTAAGACGCGCCGATCGCTAATGCGCGTGGGAATGAGAGAGAGGTATTCTCGTAGCGCGATGAAGCTAAGCAGCATAAAAAAGATGATCGAAACAGGATGCTTCAACGCAATTGCCAAACTGAACAGGAACACCATAATCCACCAAGATTTGATGCGATCTTTGAGTTCGCTATAGTCAGTTTGAGGATGACGAAACCCTAAGCCAATGACCGTAACTGAGGCGATCGCTAGCAGTCCAAAAACTCCCGCAAGGGTATACAGAACTGGAGTTGCCAAATTAAGACTAAAGCCACCTAAGCCATTCATGCCCATATTCATTTCCATGCCTATACCTCCTTCAGCATTCCTTGAATGCGGTTGATCGTTGTCCAAATTTGCAGACAAATAACTCCACTCAAAAAGATACTTAGCCATTGAGCAGGCGCAATGCCCAAGCCGAGGATTAAGCCCAGCGCTCCAAAGACAAAGGCGCGATCGCTTTTTCCCATTGGTCCCTCATAATGGCGTTGAGCGTCAATCGCATATCCCAATACTCCCACCATTTCTGAGGCGATCGCCAAAATGACAATTCCGATTATCAAGGGAGCAGAAACTCCCGCAATCAAACTAAAGGGCAAGTAGAGAGAGACATCTGCTAAAACATCGCCCAATTCGTTGAGAATGCAGCCCAATTTAGTTGTCCGATCATGTTCGCGGGCAAGCATTCCATCCATAGCATTGAGCGCCATCCGTCCTAGCAAAACTAGAGGTACGGACAATAAAACCGCCTGCGTACTGGGAAGCGAAGCTGTAGCCCATTGTGTACTTTGCACAATTGCTAGCCCTGTCACACTCGATAACAACAGAGCGGCGATCGTTACTTGGTTGGGGGTAATTTGCCAAGATGCAAATTGATTGACTAGGGGGCGGAGATAATCCTGAAACTGCGCTTTGCATTGATAAATGGAAACCATTAGCTGCTCCAAAAACTCATGTGCTCATCATGCAGCCTGTACCTATGTAATGAGAATGACTAGAGCGATGAAGCTGCGATCGCCTAGAAGATCGTCGAAACAGATCGAAGTAGGTCGAAGTAGGGCGAAGTTTTTGGAAAATTTTGTTATATTTATATATAAAGCAGGGGCTAAAGCCCCTGCTTTATATATAAATATCGTGATAAATATCGTGAGTGCATACCGTCCTGAAGCCATCGACCAATGGCTTCCCCCATCACTCCAGCAGCATTATGTGACAATCCTCCTGCGGCACATAGGAATGACGAGGCGCAGAGCCGAATGTTTTGTGCGACTATCGCTTTATTTGTTTTTAAAAGATTGCCAATCCCGCAAAATTCTTCCCAAATCGCCCCTGACAGAATTATCCTTTCCTCAGGGATGGGTGGAATGTAGTTGCCTTGAAGCATCAGAGGTGTTTTATAGCGATAAAGATCGTGGCGGCGATCGCTCGGCAGGAATGATGCTCAATAAGTTAGTCGATCTGGGGCTAATCCAAAAACAGTTTGATGGCAACTGCACCCAAATTAAATTTAATCTGCCATCGGATCTCCTCAAAGCTGACAGCCAAGACGCAAATGTTAACTTTGCGATCGATGCCTTTGCTCCCCGCAGTGACGCGATTCCGATCGCCAATTTGTTAGCTAGCAATTACAACTGGCTCAATCGTAATCACGATGCGGTTACCTATCGCATTGCCAATATTCTCCGCGATTGGGCAAATCAATATGCAACGGGATTGCGGGTGCTGCGGCGCAGCGATAACCAAAATCCCATTGGATTTTATGCTTTCTATCCGACTAAACGCGAATCGGAAATTAAATTTTTTGAGCCCCCCAGTCGTGGACTGCATTTGAGCCAAGTTGCGGATGTCGATCCCTTTCAAATCGCTTTAGCAGGAGATACAACCTGTCGTTCTCTTTTTGTGCGCAGTTGGGTAATCGATAGCAAATATCGCCAAGCTTCCCAAACTAGCCTTTTGATTGACTCCCAAAAAACTCTCGCCCAAATGCAGCAGGACTTTCCTAATCTCTGGGATATGTATACGCTAATCATTCATCCCAGTTATGCCGAGCTATGTCTGGCTTTGGGTTTCCAAAAAACTAGTGCCGATCCGAAAATGCCGCTTTATTGGATGTACCAAGGCGTAGATCGATTTCTCCAATTAGACATGAAAAGCTTGTAATCAAGAGCATACTGCCCGCTACGCGGGCAGTATGCTCTTGATTACTACCAAATCACAAAATGGCGTAGCCATTTTGTGATTTTAAAACCCTTACTGAATTTGGGTTTTAATTCCCAAAAGTGTAGCCACACTTTTGGGAATTGGTATAACGTGAAACGGGCTTTGAGAAAAGGGTTTGCGTAGCAAACCTTTTCTCAAAGCCCAAAAGTAAAAGCCTTGCTTAGCAAGGCTTTTACTTTTGGGCTTTGGTATTAAGTCAAAAACTTCTCCACACAACGGGCAAATATCTCCACCCCAGTCGCCAAAACCGTCTCATCGAAGTTAAATCGGGGATGATGGTGAGGATAGGCTAAACCCTTGTCAGGATTAGCAGAACCGAGAAAGAAATAGCATCCAGGGACAGCTTCCAAAAAGAAAGATACGTCTTCTCCCCCCATAGTTTGACATTCAGGAACGATGCCAGCGGGAGTTTCGATTACGGTTTCGGCAACGGAGCGCACTAATTCCGCGATCGCGCGATCGTTAATTACCGCAGGGTAGAGCTTTGTATATTTAAGTTCATAGGAAGCCCCATGAGCCGCGCAAATTCCAGCGATCGTCTCTTCCAACCGCAAAGCTAACTTCGCGCCAACGGCAGGGTTAAAAAATCTGACCGTGCCACTAATCCGCGCAGAATCAGCAATAACATTTGTCGCGGAACCCGCATGGAATTCCCCAATGCTAATCACAGCGGATTCGAGAGGGCTTACATTGCGCGATACGATGGCATGAATGGCATTTACCACTTGAGAAGCAACTAAAATGGAATCAATGGTTTGATGGGGCAAGGCTCCATGTCCTCCCCGTCCAATAATTTTGCAATGGAAGTATTCCGTCGCCGCCATCAAGGCTCCCGATCGCACGCCGACCGTACCGAGGGGCAAATTATTCCAAATATGCAAACCAATCAAGGCATCAACCTTGGGGTTTTCGAGTACCCCCGCTTCAATCATCGGTTTTGCGCCCCCAGGTCCCTCCTCAGCAGGCTGAAAAATAATTTTCACCGTACCGCTAAAATCCGCCCGTTCCCATAGATATTTTGCCGCACCAAGCGCGATCGCCGTATGTCCATCGTGACCGCAGGCATGCATCATGTTATCGATCTGGGATTTATAACCGATGATATTTTCTTCTTGAATTGGGAGCGCATCCATATCGGCACGGATGGCTAACACCTTTTGCTGTCCCTGCTTTTTCCCAACAATTGTCGCGACAATACCTGTTTTCGCAATCTCCGTTTGATGGGGAATTCCCCAAGCCGTTAACTTCTCAGCGATAGCCATAGATGTACGGCGTTCGTGAAACCCTATTTCGGGGAAGCGATGAAAGTCCCTACGCCATTGAACGAGGCTAGGTTGCAGTTCGAGGATATCAGGACGAATCTGAAAATTTGTATGGGTGGGGGAAGTGGTGGTAGCAAAAGACATGACGGATTAACAGCGCGACTATTGCACCGATCTTAGTTCAAAAAATGATAGGGCGGTAAAGCTTGACTCCAAGCGATCTGCC
Source organism: Pseudanabaena biceps PCC 7429 (assembly GCF_000332215.1). Taxonomy (GTDB): domain Bacteria; phylum Cyanobacteriota; class Cyanobacteriia; order Pseudanabaenales; family Pseudanabaenaceae; genus Pseudanabaena; species Pseudanabaena biceps. Next base: position 3,219 of record NZ_ALWB01000029.1, on the reverse strand, counting down.
AATGGGAATGCTGAGATTCCCAAGATTGCAATGCTTTTTGGATAAGTTCGACCTGCGATCGCGGTAATAATGCATAAACGCGCAGGGTTTCTGAGCCTTGCGTTTCCACCTGCTGAAATTCTGCTTGAGATTCAGGGCTTAAATTGGCGCTAAGGATTTGCAGATAGCCAAGGGCTTCCTGTTGCAATTGCGATCGCCATTGTTCCTGTTGTAGATATTGCGATCGCTTGGCTAAGAGATAGTCTTTGCCCTTGAGGTTCTTCGCCGCTTCCGCCTTGGGCGCGATCGCCGATCCTGTAATTAAAAACTCCGCATATCCCTCTAATTTTTGTAAATTTGCCAGTAATTTTACGGATTCAGTCCGTAAATAAGCTTCTAAAGCCTCGATCGACACAAAGGCAGTCCCAAAACGCAGAGGTAAGAGGGTGCGTTCGCTAAATAATTCACAAATTAGGCGATCGTGTAGCACGATCGCTTGCATTAGTGCCGATTCAGGTAGCAATTTCAAGGCTTCAATATCCACATCCGCCTCGATCGCCGCCACCAAGCGATCGCATGGCAAATATTGAATCGATTTCCCCTTAATTCCCAAAGGTTTATTTTCGGGAACAGGTGCAAGCAAAATCGCATAGGTATAGAGCATGATTAAACGTAGAGGGCTATCTTCTCAGCTTAATCTGCTTCGGAACCTTAATTGCATGGGTTCTATGAAAGTCGTCTTGCACCTTAGCCGTAAGGCTTTTAGAAACCCGTTTGACAACAAAACCGAGCACCCCATCCCCCGTTTTTTGCAGAATATCTTGAGACAAGCGCAGGATAAATGGCGGAAATTGTAGCGATACGACAATATCCAAGTCCCACTCAATGCTAGTCATGATCGCCGTTCCCCCTGATGCCGATCCTGCCTGTAAATCTACAGTTTTTTCCTCCAGACGCATCTCCGCCTGAAAATCCACCTCATAGCCCTGCGGTGGTTGGTTGGGGATGGGGATAGTCACAATCCGATAGGTTGAATTTTCATCGGGAGGCAACAAATCCAGCCCCACCCTAGCATCGACTTGAAAGCCCATGGCTCCCACTTGCCCCACCCCCATGGCATATCCTGTTGTCCCAATCGGATCGGCTTTAAAAGGATGAGCGCAACGCCTAAACCAACCTTGATGGGCATCCAGATACTTCATTACCGTCTGCTTGTCCGCAAACAAGTCCATGTAGCCCACGTAATTATTATGAAATGCGGTTTTATCGGACTTAGCCTTGTCTCCCATCTGAGGATGGCGATCGCTGTCTAGTGAAGATTTCGCAGTGGCATCACTGTCTGGAGGATTGTCGGGATCTGGAAGCTCAAATCGTGGATCCTCCGTATCCGCTCCATAGGTAGTCATCATCGCCGCCTCCTGTTCAGGGGTTAACAAAAAATCCGAGTCATTTTCCTCCATACTTTCTTGAGATAAATCTTGATTTGCAGTCGATGGGATTGGTTCTTGCTGCATGACAAATACCTTACAAATACCTTAAAACTGTTTTCTCAGACTATAGCAATCCTCAATGATTTGTGGAAAGCTCATCCCAAAGGAGTATGCCTCCCCAACCATCTTCAAATCCAATAGGATAGCTTATACCAATTTACTGAAGTGCGCCATTACTGAAGTGCGCCATTACTAAAGTGCGCCAACACTTCAGTGAATTAAAAAACAACCCCAGTAAGGTTTTGAGATTCCCAAAATGGCAACGCCATTTTGGGAATTGATATTAGGATGACCATAGAGACAATCTCGGCTTGTCTCAATCTTGCTTATTTCCATCATAATAGTCTTAGAAGTTCGATTAGGGAAAGCATATGGCTCCGCGTACAGCAGTGATGGAAGCCGTCGAAAAGCTCAACTATCGGGTCACGATAGGTGATGTGGCGGCTCAGTCTGGACTTAGTTTAAATGCAGCACAAAGGGAGATATTAGCCCTTGCCTCGGAAACGGGTGGAAATATCCAAGTTGCCGAATCGGGGGAAATTGCCTATAAATTTGCACCAAACTTTCGGCAAATTCTGATCAATCGTTCGTTTTGGCTACAGGTCAAGGAATGGCTTCAGGGAGTTTGGAAATGGGTTTTTTATGCAATCCGTATTTCCTTTGGTATTTTACTGATCCTTTCGATCTTGATCGTGGTCGTCGGGATCATCGCCGCCACGATCGCTTTACAAAGCCAAGGACGAAACGACAACGATCGCAATGATCGTCGTAGCGATAATCGTGGCGGTGGCTTCATTTTTTTGGGTGGCTGGGGCAATCCCTTTGGCAATCCCTTTATTATGTTTGCGCCTGATTATTACGAGCCGCAGCAGCTCAAACAGCGTGATCCCGATGAGATGAACTTTTTAGAAAGTGTATTTTCATTTCTGTTTGGCGATGGCAATCCCAACGCCGATCTGGAAGAACGCCGTTGGCGGGAAATCGCCGCTATGATCCGCAGCAATAATGGTGTCGTCATTGCCGAGCAAATTGCGCCCTACCTCGATGACATTACCTATAAAGAAAATGATGAATATTTTGTGATTCCCGTACTGGCAAAATTTAACGGTTTCCCCGAAGTGAGTGAAGCGGGAACCCTTGCCTATAAATTTCCCGAACTCCAAAAAGTCGCCTCGGAACGCAAAGCTAAAACCAAAAGTGCTTATTTAAAAGAAAAAGTTTGGCAGTTTAGTCAAGCCTCTCAAGGCAAAATAACTCTGTCGATCGGGCTAGGCATTTTTTATCTAGTCTCATCTTTGGTCTTGAGTAATTTACTTGGCAATCCTAGATTATCTTCAGTCATAGCTTCTGGCGGTTTTTTGGGTTTAGTAAATGCGGCTATGGGCTTTCTTTTAGGTTATGCGGTGTTATTTCTCTCTATTCCCTTAGTTCGTTATTTTGTCCTGCAATATCTAAATAATGGGATTAGCGATCGCAACCAAAAGCGGGCAGCCTTTGCCGACAAGCTGCAAAAGCCATCACCAACATTACGCGACAAGCTCAACTTTGCGAGTACTTTTGCCACTCAGCAAGAGGTCATCGATCAAGACAATCTTGCCTACACTACCGAACAGGATTTGGCGGATCAGGAATATGCCAAAATGCTCAAGGAAAATAAAGAATTATGATTTAAGTAACTAGATAGCGTAACGCCCGCTGTGCGGGCGTTACGCTATCTAGTTTTATTTTTTAATTATGCTGAGGTACTTAA